>CAJCHR010000423.1 GCA_903970225.1 Actinobacteria bacterium 21-64-8
GACCGCGCCGCCGGCGCCGAAGCTCATCGTCGCGATCTCGGTCGACCAGTTTTCCGCCGCGCTGTTCGACCAGTACCGCGCCCGCTTCACGGGCGGGCTGAAGACGATGCAAGGTGGCGTCGTCTTCCCCAACGGCTACCAGAGCCACGCGGCCACCGAGACGTGCCCCGGCCACTCGACGATGCTGACCGGCGTGCACCCGGCGCGCAGCGGCATCATCGCCAACAACTGGTACGATTTCTCCGCCCCGCGCGATGACAAGCACGTCTACTGCGCGGAGGACGAGCATGACCCGAACAGCACCGTGAAGGAGCCGGTGGTCTCCGCCGGCCATCTCAAGGTGCCGACGCTGGGTGAGCGGATGAAGGCGGCGTGGCCGACCAGCCGCAACGTCGCGGTCTCCGCCAAGGACCGCGCGGTGATGATGATGGGCGGCCACACAATCGATGCGGCCTACTGGTTCACCGGCCGCGGCTTCTCGAGCTACAACGGCACCGCGCTGGTGCCCGATGCGATCGAGGAGAACACCCGCGTGCTCGCGCTGGTCGGCAAGGGCGCTCCGGCGCTGACCGGCGGCGAGTGGTGCCACGCGCGCGACCGCGATATCGCCGCGCAGTCGGTCTCGGTTGGCACCGGCCGCTTCGTGCAGGCCGCCGACGACTTCGACGGTTTCCGCAGCTCGCCCCGGATGGATGCCGCGACGCTCGATCTGGCCGAACGGCTGGTCGCGGCGATGAAGCTGGGCAAAGGACCCACGCCCGACATGCTCTCGGTCAGCCTGTCGGCGACCGATTACATCGGCCATGCTTACGGCACCCAGGGCGAGGAAATGTGCGTCCAGATGGGCGAGCTCGACCGCTCGCTCGGCGCGTTCTTCGCCAAGCTCGATGCGATGGGCATCGACTACGCGGTGATGCTGACCGCCGACCATGGCGGGCTCGACGTTCCCGAGCGCCTGGCCCAGCAGGGCCTGCCCGGCGCCGGGCGCGCCGACAAGTCGCTGACCAGCGATTGCCTGAACGAGGCGATCGCGACGCGCTTCAAGCTCACCGGCTACATGCCGGCCGTGTCCGCGTGCAATCCGCCCCCCGGAGTTTCGCCTTCGCTTCCTGGGCCGCAAGCAATCTACGCCGACTCCGCCTTCGGTGACTACTGGGTCAACACCGCGCTGCCCGAAGACATGCGCAAAAAGGTGATCGCCGAGCTGGTCGAGATGCTTAGAGCCAGCCCGCAAGTCGAGGCGGTCTATACCAAACCGGACCTCGACAAGGTAACGGTGCCCCACGGCAATCCGCAGGACTGGACCCTGATCGAGCGCGTCGCCGCCTCGTACGATCCGCAGCGCACGGGCGACGTGTTCAGCGTGCTGCACCGTGCCGTCGTGCCGATCCCGCTGGTGCGCGCCGGCTATACCGCCACGCACGGCAGCCCGTGGGATTATGACCGCCGCGTGCCGCTGTTGTTCTGGCGGCGCGGCGTGCCGGGCCTCGAGCAGCCCGCGCCGGTCGAGACCGTGGACATCGCGCCGACGTTCGCGGCGCTGATCGGGCTTGCGGTTCCGGCGGGCTCGTTCGACGGGCGCTGCCTCGATATCGATGGCGGTCCGGGAGACACGTGCGCCGCACTGAAGTAAGCAACCCCGCGCTTGTCGAAGGCCGCGCGCCGACCTACGAATGGCCGATGGCAGACACACGCGATCTCGTAATCCTGGGCGGCGGGCTCGTCGGCATGACGCTGGCGCTGGCGGCGGCGAAAAGCGGGATCACCAGCCATGTGATCGACCGCGCCGACCCGGCCGAGCTGACCGCCGAAGGCGCCGACGGGCGCGCGAGCGCGATCTCCACCGCGAGCTGGAACCTGTTCACCAACATCGGTCTGGCGGACCGGCTCGAACCGTTGGGCTGTCCGATCGCCGCGATCGCGGTGACCGAGGGGATGAAGCCGGGCCGGATCGACTTCAGGCCCAAGCCCGAAGAAGGTTCGCTCGGCCGGATGTTCGCCAACCGCGACTTGCGCCTGGCGCTGTTCGAGGCCGCGCGGGCCGAGCCCGCATTGGCGTGGCATTCCTCGGCCGAAGTGGTCGCGCGCGAGCGCGGGCCGCACGGCGTCTCGGTGACGCTGGCGGACGGCCAGGTGCTGTCCGGCAACCTGCTGGTCGCCGCCGAGGGCCGCCAGTCCCCGACGCGCGACGAGGCGGGTTTCTCGCTCGCCAAGTGGGAATACCGGCACCGCGCCATGGTCACCGGGCTGTGGCACGAAAAGCCGCATGACGGCGTTGCCTGGGAGATCTTCTATCCCACCGGCCCGTTCGCGCTGCTGCCGCTGCTCGATACGGCAGAGGGCCGTCACCGCAGTGCGCTGGTCTGGACGATCCCCGAGAAAGACGCCGCCGCGTTCGAGGCGATGGGCGACCGCGCGTTCCTCGCCGAAGTCGCCGCGAAGATGGACGGCCTGTTCGGCGCGCTCGAACTGTCGGCGCCGCGCGCCAGTTACCCGCTGCGCTTCCACCATTCGGGCAAGCTGGTCGAGGATCGGCTCGCGCTGATCGGCGATGCCGCGCACGGGATGCACCCGATCGCCGGGCAGGGGCTCAATCTGGGCCTGCGCGATGTCGGCGCGCTGGTCGAGGTGCTGAGCGAGGGCATGCGGCTCGGGCTCGAGCCCGGCGATGCGCAGCTGCTCGCGCGCTACGAGCGCTGGCGCAGCCTCGACGTGTTCGCGGTGATGGCCGCGACCGACACGATCAACCGCCTGTTCGCGATCCCCGGCCGCCTGCCCGGCATCGCCCGCAGGATCGGCATGGCCGCGGTGCAGCGCACGCCGATGTTCAAGCAATTCTTCATGGATGAGGCGCGCGGCGTCTCGGGCAAGCTGCCGGCTTTGCTGGCAGGCTAACCCACGGAACGGCCGCATTTGCCGCCGCCGATCGTTATTGCGAACAACGGTTCACAAGCAGCGCGAAACGCGCGATGCTTTCCTCCAATAACAGAATGTTGGAGAGGGCGAATTGCATGCCGAAGGGTTTCGGTGCCGGATGGCGCCAGGTCTGGATCGCCTTCTGCCTGATGGCCACAGCATCGATGATTTCCTCGGCGTACGGGGTGATGTCGGTACCGTTCGCGCACGAGTTTCATCCCAGCCGTACCGTCCTTATGCTGACGATCACGATCGTGACCGGCGTGTCCGGCCTGACCGCGCCGTTCCTGGGATCGACGCTCGACAGGAACTCGCTGCGGTTATTGATGATCGGCGGCGTGCTCTCGCTGGTCGCAGGGCTGCTGGCGCTCTCGTTCGTGACCAGCTTCACCCAGGTGATGGTGATTTACGGCGTGCTTCTCGCGCCTGCCAACATCCTGATCGGGCCGATGGCGGCGGCGGTGCTGCTGTCTCGCTGGTTCGTGCGGCGGCGAGGCGCCGCGTTCGGGCTTGCGATCTCGGGCGTCGCGGTAGGGACGTTCGTGTACAATCCGCTGATCCAGGAACTGCTCAAGCTTTTCGACTGGCGGACCGCATTTCGCGTGCTGGCCCTGATCACGTTCGTGGTCGCGGTGCCGCTGGCCGCATTGGTCATCAACCGACCCTCGGATCAAGGGCTGCATGCCGATGGCGGCAGCATCGAGCCGGAGGAAAGCCACCTGCATCCGGTGCGGGTGTCGGTCGGTTCGGTGCTCTCCGATTCCGCGTTCTGGCTGGCGTTCGCGATTTTCGCGGTCGTCATGTCGGGGATGATTGGAATGATCTCCAATCTCGTGCCGATGGCGCACGACGTCGGCGTCGGCGCGCAGGCCGCGGCGTGGCTCGCCTCATGCTATGCAGCCGGGGGCATCGGCGCCAAGCTGAGTTTCGCGGGCATCGCCGACAAGATCAACCTGAAGCACCTGATGCTGATCAGTCTGGGTGGCTTCGCAGTCGGCATGGCATGCCTCAGCCAGCCGCAGGTCGGCTACTGGTTGATCGCGACCGGGGCGGCGCTGGTCGGCTTCTTCGGCGGGTTCATGGTGCCGATGCAGCCGCTGTTCGTCTCGCGCGTGTTCGGTACGCATGT
>CAJCHR010000424.1 GCA_903970225.1 Actinobacteria bacterium 21-64-8
CGAACATCGCGCGCCTGAGATCGAAGATCACGCGCTGGGCAAGGCCCGCCGCCAGCCGCTCCTGCGCGTAGCCGCCGATCGCGTTGGTTATCACGATCGCGAAGAACCCGCCGATCACCCAGCCGAGCCAGCCGCCCCGGACCGCGCTGTCGATGCCGCCCTTGATCAGCAGGGGGATCGCGACCTGGCTCGCCACGAACAGCGCGACCGCCGCCAGCGCGCCGAGCAGCCAGCCCCGGTAAGGCTGCACGAAGCTGTAGAAACGCCGCGCGATGGCGCCGTCGAACTCGGCGAAGACGGTGGTGTCCTCGTCCTGGAGGTGGCGCGCTTCGGCGATCAATGCGGGATTGACGAAAGCGTTCATGCCGAAGCCGTGTCCAGCGTGCGGTCGCCGGGTTCGACACCTTCATGCGCCTGTACCGATTGCAGTCGGTAAAGGCTCGCGTAGCGCTGGCCGAGCGCCATCAGTTCGGTATGGCTTCCGCGTTCGACGATGCGGCCCTCGTCGAGCACGATGATCTCGTCGGCATCGGTGATCGCGCTCAGTCGGTGCGCGATGATGATCGTGGCCCGGTTCTGGTTCGATGCCCTGAGCCCCGCGCGCAGCGTCGCCTCGGTCGCGGTATCGACCGCGGAGAGCGAATCGTCGAGGATCAGCACCGCCGGATCGGGCAATGCGCCGCGCGCGATTGACAGCCGCTGGCGCTGGCCGCCCGACAGGCTGACCCCGCGCTCGCCCACCGCCGTGGCGTAGCCCTGCGGCATCGCGTCGATGTGCTCGTGCAGCGTCGCCAGGGTCGCGGCATCGACGATGCGATCCTCCTCGGCGAGGGGGTCGGCGTAAGCGATGTTCTTGGCGGCGGCGATGTCGAACAGGAACACGTCCTGCGCGACCAGCGCGACCGATTGCCGCAGCGAATCGAGCGTGACATCGCGCACGTCCTCGCCGCCGATGGTGATGCGCCCTGCACTCACATCGTAGAAACGCGGGAGCAGATGCGCGATCGTGGACTTACCACTGCCCGGCGCGCCGACGATGCCCAGCGTCTGGCCGGGGCCAACTGCGAAGCTGATGTCGTGAAGCACGGTCGGCCCGCCCGGATAGGCGAAATCGACATGTTCGAACCGCACTGTCCCGCGCGGCGTAACCAATGGCCGCGCATCTTCGCGGTCCTGCACCAGCGGCTCGCGGTCGAGGATGTCGAACAGCCGCTGGCCCGACGAGGTCGCGCGCGCGGCCGAGTTCACGATCATGATGATCTGGCGGGTCGGCTGCTGCAGGATGGTCATGAAGGCGAGGATCTCGGTCAATTCGCCCACGGTCATCCGGCCCGCCTGCACGCGCGCCGAGCCGACCCACAGGACCGCCCCCATCGCGAGATAGAACGTCGTCTGCATCGCGGTGATCGACAGCGCGCGCACGCCGATGCGGTAGCGCGCGATGCGTAGCGCGGCGTTGCCGTCGGTGTCGAACGCAGCGATCTCGTGCTGTTCGGCGGCGAACGAGCGCACCACGCGCGCGCCCTGGAGGTTTTCTTCCATCGTGCGCGTGAGCAGCGCCATCTTCTCCTGCAGCCGCGTCCAGGTGACGCGCAGGAACAGGCCGGTGCGCGCCGACTGCCAGGTGACGATCGGCACGAACGACAGCGCGAGCAGCGCCATCACCCAGTCGGTGCTGAACAACCGCACCGCACCGACACCGACCAGCATCACGACGAGGATCAGCCGCTGCAGCCCGTCCCCGATGAACCCGCGCACGCCCTCCAGATCGAGCATGCCACGTGTGATCAGGTCGCCCGAATGGATGCCGTCGTGGAAATCGAAGCCGAGTCGCTGGAGCTTGTCGAAGAACGCGAGCCGCAGATCGTAGCCCACGTTCTGGCCGAGCGCCTCGCCCAGATAGCCCGCGATCATCCGCATCAGACCGCGCAAGGTCGAAACGCCCAGGATCAGCGCCGCGCTGATCGCCAGCGGGTGCCACTCCGCGCCGAACGCGACATGACGCGCGAGCAGCCCATGCGCCTGATCGACCGACCGGCCCAGCAGGCGCGGCAGGAACAGGCTCAGCGCCGAGGCGCCGAGCGTCGCGAGGCTGGCGATGCCGATGTGGCGCGGATAGCGGAAAGCGAGGCCCAGCACGCGCCGCAGGATGCGCGGCATCGCCGAGACGTCGATCACTTCCGCCGGACGCAAGTCCGCGAACGTGAGTTTCGCGACGTCTCGATTGCTCACCTGTCGTCCTTTCCTCAGCCCGCTGCGCGCCAGCGCATCCGCCTGGCGCGCGCGATCGGCGCAAGTCGGCAGGCGATGCGTATGCGAAACCGGGCAGTGCTATAAAAGACCGGCTCCGGGCCGGATCGTCAAGCCGATGTCGCTTCCGCCGCCAGCGCCGCCTGCACCGAGGCGCGCGCGAGCAGCCGGTCATGGTGCGCGAACAGGCGCGGGAACGCCTCGCGCGTGATCGGTGCGGAGGCATGGAAGCGCCAGAACAGGCGGAACAAGTGGATGTCCGCGGTCGAGAAGCTGTCGCCCACCGCCCAGCCCGAGGGCGCGAGGCGGTTTTCGGCGACCTGGTAGATCGGCACCGCCGCCTCGCCGCCGCCGCGCCATGCCGCATGCGCGGACGAGGCGAGGAACGAATGCCACGCGATCACGCGCGCTTCGCTCTCGGGGTCGTTCACCGGGAACAGCCCGGCCTCTGGGAAGCGCCGGCCGAGGTAATAGAGAATCCCTGCGACCTCGCTCAGGGCGCGCTCTCCATCGATCAGCAGCGTCGGCACTTGTCCGGCCGCGTTGATCTTGAGGAACTCGGGCTTGCGCGTGTCCTTCTCCGCGCCCGACAGCACCCGCGCCTCGAACGGAGCCCCCACTTCGTGCAGCGCGATATGCACCGCGAGCGAGCTCGAATTGGGCATCAGGAACAGCGTAAGGTCGCGCGCCTCATCCGTATCCGCGCGCGATGAGAGTGACTGCGTGGCCATGGTTTCCTCCGGTTGGTCCGATCAGGCGGCTTGCTGGGCGCCGCGCGCGGCGGCGTGGCGATTGACCGGGAAGGGCAAGCCCAGACTGTCGCGCAAAGTCTCGCCCTCGTAGTCCTCCCGGTAAATCCCGCGCGCCTGCAGGATCGGCACGACCTTCTCGACGAAGGCCTCGAGCTGCCCCGGCAAGGGCTCGAAGATCACGAAGCCGTCGGCCGCGCGGCCCTCGAACCAGCGCTGGAGTTCGTTGGCGATCGTCTCGGGAGAGCCGACGAAGGCGCCGCGCGGCGAGGACAGCCGCTGCACGATCTGGCGCAGCGTCAGGTTCTCGGCGCGCACTTCGTTCAGGATCCGCAGCGACCCGCTCTGCTGGCTGTTCAGGCCGATGTGCGCGACATCCGGGAACGGCGCGTCGAGGTCGTACTGGCGGAAATCGTGATCGTTGAACGTGCGCGACAGGAAGCCGAACCCGGTCTCCAGCGATTCCAGTGCGGCGAGTTCGTTGTAGAACGCCTCGGCCTCCGCGTCGGTATCGCCCACGATCGGCGCGATGCCGGGGAGCACCAGCAGTTCGTCAGCATTGCGGCCGAGCCCCGCCGCACGAGCCTTCACGTCGGCGTAGTAGCTTACCCCGTCCTCGAAGGTCGGCGCGGCGGCGAAGATCGCGTCGGCGCGGCCGGCGGCGAAGGCGCGGCCATCGTTCGACGCGCCGGCCTGGAAGATCACCGGCTGGCCCTGCTGCGAACGCTTGATGTTGAGCGGACCGCGCACCTGGAAATACTCGCCCTTGTGGTCGAGCCGGTGGAGCTTGTCGGGGTTCACGAACACGCCGCTCTCCTTGTCGGCGACGTGCGCATCGTCCTCCCAGCTGTCCCACAGGCCCTGCACGACATCGAGGTATTCGGCGGCGATCCGGTAACGCACGTCGTGCGCCGGATGCTCGGCCTTGCTGAAGTTGGCGGCGGTGTCGCCGAGCCACGAGGTCACCACGTTCCAGCCCGCGCGGCCGCCGCTGATGTGATCGAGCGAGGAAAACTGGCGTGCGACGTTGAACGGCTCGGAATAGCTGACCGTCAATGTGCCGACGAGACCGATCCGCGTGGTGACCGCGGCGAGCGCGGAGAGGATCGAGATCGGCTCGAACCGGTTGAGATAATGCGGGCTCGACTTCTCGGTGATCGAGAGGCTGTCGGCGACGAACAGGAAGTCGAACTTGCCGCGCTCGGCAAGCTGCGCCTGATGCGCGTAAGCCTTGAGGCTGGTGCTCGCGCCGACGTCGCGGTCGGGGTGGCGCCAGTCGTTCCATGTGCGGCCGACGCCGTGAAGGATGAAGCCGAGCTTGATCTTGCGGGCCATGTCTACGCTCCGGAATGCTGAATGGGTCCCGGTAAGGCGTCCGCCCGGGCGCCGCGAACGCGGATCGCTCATAGATCGTCGAGAAGTTCAAATGTGTGAGGCGAGCAACGTCCCCGTGGCGGCGACGCTGTTTCTCTCCGCCGCGACGGTGTGCACCAACTTCACGCTGCTCTCGACCGTGAGCACGCCGTTCGCCGCATGGCTGCGCAGCGCGCGCCCGGAGCAATACGCCGGGCTGGCACTGGTGGATCATCGCGACGCCGCGTGACGCGCGTCAGCCAACCGTGCGTTTGATCCGCACCAGCGCCTCGTCGAGCGCCTGAAGAAACCGCGATCGATCGGCCTTGCCGAACGGCGCCGGGCCGCCGAGCTGTTCGCCGCCCGCGCGCAAGTCGGCCATGATCGCGCGCGTCGCGATGGCGCCGCCGATCGAGCCTGCGGTGAACGGCTTGCCCGTGGGCGAGAGCACCACCGCACCCGCCTTCAGGCAGCGATCGGCGAGCAGGATGTCAGCGGTGATCACCACCGCGCCGCGATCGGCATGTTCGGCGATCCAGTCGTCGGCCGCATCGAAGCCATCGTTGACCACGATGCGATCGAACAGCGGATGCTCGGGCACGCGCAGACGGCTGTTGCTGACGATCGTTACCGGCACCGAAAGACGCAGTGCCACCCGGTAGATCTCGTCCTTGACCGGGCAGGCGTCGGCATCGACCAACACGCGCGCAGTCCCGGCCGCCGCCGTCACTTCGGACGTTTTCCCTTGAACGGCGGCTTGCCGCCGGCAGGAGCATACGGCGGCTTGCCGCCGGTCGGCGCATAACCGGACTTGCCGCCGCTCTT
>CAJCHR010000425.1 GCA_903970225.1 Actinobacteria bacterium 21-64-8
GCTCGGGCTGCCCGCCGATCTCCAGCCCCCGGCGCTGGCCGACGGTGAAGCCCACGATTCCGCGATGCTGCCCCAGCACTTCGCCGCTGGCGGCATGGACGATCGCGCCGGGCGCATCGCCCTCGGGCCGCAGCTTGCGCACGACGGCGGCGTAATCGCCATCGGGGACGAAGCAGATGTCCTGGCTGTCGGGCTTGGCCGCGACGCGCAGGCCCGCGTCGCCCGCCAGCTCGCGCACGACGGGCTTCTCCAAGCCCCCCAGCGGGAAGCGAAGGAACTCGAGCTGCGCTTCGGTCGTGGCGTAGAGGAAGTAACTCTGGTCGCGCGCGGGATCGATCGCGCGGTGCAGTTCCGGCCCGCCCGGCCCGATCACCCGGCGGACATAATGTCCGGTCGCGAGGCAATCGGCGCCGAGTTCGCGCGCGATCGCGAACAGGTCGGTGAACTTGGGCCCCATGTTGCAGCGGATGCACGGGATCGGGGTGCGGCCGGCGAGGTAATCGTCGGCGAACCGCTCGACCACGTCCTCGCGGAAGCGCGTCTCGTGGTCGATCACGTAGTGCGCGATGCCGAGCCGGTCGGCGACCGCGCGCGCGTCGCGGATGTCGTCGCCCGCGCAGCACGCGCCCTTGCGGCCGGTGGCGGCGCCGTAATCGTAAAGCTGGAGCGTCACGCCGATTGTCTCGGCGCCGCTTGCGGCGGCAAGCGCGGCGACCACCGAACTGTCCACACCGCCCGACATCGCCACGACGATGCGCCGTCCGGACAGCGGCCCGGAATGCGACGGCGCCAGCTGGAACAGCGCGGCAGCATCAAGGGCGGCGAGGGAGATGGGGGCGGTCACGCCGCGCATATAGAGTTTGTCACGCCAAGGGGAAAGCCGAACGGCGTCGGCAGCACGCCCGAAAAGTTAAGCGGTAAATCGGCGCGGCAATTCGTTGCAGGATGGCACACATGGAAAACCGAGCATTTACGGGCTGTTGAGGATGTCACGGCTAGGAGCGCCGGCATGGTTTTGCCGGTTGTTGCCGCTTTGGTCCGCCGGTCTTCAGTTCAAGGAAAAGCGCTGTGACCCCTGATATCTGCCGTCCCGTTCACGTCGTCGGCCCGCTCGGTGAAGCGCTCACGCTGGACACGCTGCCGCCGCCCGCGACGCGGCGCTGGGTCGTGCGCCGCAAGGCCGAAGTCGTCGCCGCGATCACCGGCGGGCTGCTGACGATGCAGGAAGCGTGCGAGCGCTATGCGCTCACGCTCGAGGAACTCGGCTCATGGCAGCGCGCGATCGAGCGTTCGGGCCTGCCCGGGCTGCGCGTCACGCGCCTGCAGAGCTACCGCGAGCTCTACGAGCGGCGTCAGCAGTATTGATCGCCGGATCGCACTGACCAACCGCCGGCATTATTCGACCACCGTCGTGGCGATGGTCGCCCAGCGCATTGCCTCGGTCGCCGGGGCGGGCTAAGCCGTTGTGCATATAAGGTGGGGACCTGCTGGAACGGCGAGCGTGGGGCTCCGTCCGTGAAGCGGATTTCCCCATTCGCTCATTAACGACGGCCAGGATGAACTACGACGCCAAGATCAACCAGGCGGCGGCTGAGGACGGGGACACACTAAACCCCCTGAGGCCCGGTGACGAGGATGACCGGCGTTCACGCCGGCGCATCTGGATCTATGCCGTGCTCGGGTTGGTCGTGCTGGTGGGCCTGTGGTTCGTGCTGCATCACGGCAAGGCAGCCGACGATGCCCCCGCCGCGGGAAGCCAGGCGCCGACGGTCAGCGTGATCGTGCCAGGGCGTTCCAGCATCACCGGCCATATCACCACCACGGGAAGCCTCGCGGCAAAGCGTGAGATGCCGGTCGGCTCGGTCGGCGAGGGCGGCGAAGTCGTCAGCGTGCTGGTGGAGCCCGGTCAATGGGTGAAGGCGGGCCAGGTGCTCGCCGTCGTGGACAGTTCGGTGCAGGTCCAGCAGTCCGCCGGCCTCGCGGCGCAAGTCAAGGTTGCGCAGGCCAATGCGGATCTTGCGCAGGGCAACCTCGATCGTGCGCTCAAGCTGGTGGAACGCGGTTTCATCTCCAAGGCTGAGATCGAGCAGCTCAAGGCGACGCGCGATGCGGCGCGGGCGCAAGTGGGCGTGGCGGGCGCCGCGGTGGCGGAAAGCCGCGCGCGCAACCGCCGCCTCAACATCGTCGCGCCTGCGGACGGACTGGTGCTGTCGCGTTCGGTCGAGCCCGGGCAGGTCGTCGGCGGATCGAGCGCGGTGCTGTTCCGCATCGCGATGCACGGTGAGTTCGAAATGCTCGCCAAGCTCGACGAAAACGATCTGGCGAAGCTGTCGGTGGGCGATCCTGCCTCGGTGACGCCGGTTGGATCCACGCAGTCGTTCGTCGGGCACATCTGGCAGCTCTCGCCGGTGATCGATACGCAGACGCGGCTCGGTCAGGCGCGGATCGCATTGCCCTATTCGCCACAGCTCCGGCCCGGCGGCTTTGCGACCGTGCAGATCGGCGCCGGCGGAACGATCGCGCCGCGCCTGCCCGAAACGGCGGTGCTGTCCGACAATCGCGGCAGCTACGTGTTCGTGGTCGGCGCGGACAACAA
>CAJCHR010000426.1 GCA_903970225.1 Actinobacteria bacterium 21-64-8
GCCCCCCGGCGTGCTGCGGCGGCAAGCGCCGCGTCACGACTGCGTTTAGCGGTAGAAGCCGCGATAGACCCTGATGACGCGGCCGTTGCGCACGTTGATCAGCAACACGTCATCATAGTGACGGACGTACCGGTAATAGCCATAGCCCGGACGAGGCAGGTGGAAGCGGTACCAGTCGTTTACGTAATATTGCGAACCCCAGTAGCCACGCGGGACGACCGCGCCGATGCCGAAGTTGCGATAGCCAAACGGAGCGCGCCAGTTGCCACGGCGATAGTCGCCGGGATTGCGATCACGCCAGCCGCGCCACTCATCGGATCGATAATCGCGTCCGCCGCGATTGTCGAAACCCGGTCCGCGGTGATCACCTCGTCCATCAAAGCCGGGACCACCCGGACGTCCTCCATCGTGACGCCCGTCACGATCGCCGCGACCCTCGAAACGTCCATTGTCATGGCCACGACCCTGATCCCATCGTCCGCCATCCTGACGTCCGCCGTCCTGGCGCCCACCATCTCGGCCGCCGTGGTCACGGCCGCCTTGCGCGCCATCGCGGTGCTCTTCGCGTCCACGGTCATGGTTCTGATTCCAGTCCTGAGCCTGTACGGCCGCCGGAACCAGAACCGTAGCCAGCAGAGCGCCGACCAATATCTTTCTCATCATGAATCCCTTCGTGTCGACTGGTGTGCATCCCACCTGTGTTCAGGTTTGCATGGCTTTAGATGAACGTCCGGCGAACCAAAACGTCAGGAAAACACGGGGATCCAGAAAGGTACGGCGAGGCGATGCGTCAGACCGATCGGCCGCGCACGAAGTGCAGGACCAACACGATCACGGCAACGATCAGGAGGATGTGAATGGCAAAGGCGGTCACATGGAAAGCGACGACGCCGAGCAGCCAGAGGACGAAAAGAACGATGGCGATGGTGGCGAGCATGAGAAGTTCCTCCTGTTGGTCCGCTCCTGTGAACGGCTCTACAGGGCCGACAAACGCGGCTTGATTCAGATTGTTCCTTTTTCCGCTTATCCGGTCACGTGCGGAAGGTCCGAGTCTTTGCACGGCGGATGGGTCGTGCCACTGACGCGCGATGTCGCAAACCAACTCGCGGCCGCTCGATTTCGTACGCGGCGATGTCACCGATCTGACGATCCCCGCGCACCCAAGCGCCCTTGCCGATGCCGGAGCGCCGTTCCTGACAGAGGCATTTCGCCGCTTCGGCGTGCTGCCTGAAGACAACGCCGTCGCGCGGATCGTCTCGATCGAACGCTGCCCCGGCGGCAGCACTGGCACCAAGCTGTTCCTCGATGTCGAATATGCACGGCCTGATCCGGCGCTGCACGAACGCCTGTTCGTCAAGTTCTCGCGCGATTTCGGCGATCTGCGCCGTGATGAGCCGGGCCGCTGGGAGATGCAGCCCGAAGTTCCGTTCATGTGGGTCGCGCGGCTGCCCGGCTTTCCGATCGCGATCCCGCGGCCTTATTTTGCGGATTATGACGATGTCACCGGCACCGGGATCGTCATTACCGAGCGTGTGCCGTATGGTGAGGGCGCGATCGAGCCGCACCGCCGCAAGACGCTGGACCACCGCACGCTGAGCGATCCGCTACCCTATTACCGGGCGACAGTGACGGCACTCGCGAAGCTGGCCGGGGCGCAAAAGTCGGGCCGGCTGGCGCCCGACATAGAGGCGCAGTTCCCGTTCGATCCGGTATCGGGTTCAGCCGATCGGATTCGCTACAGCGAAGATGAGCTTCGCGCTGAACTGGCCTATTGCTTCGATTTCGCCGCCCGCTGCCCGCGCCTCCTGCCCGAGGCGGTGCGCACCCCGGCGTTCGAAGCCAGGATGCTGGCCGATGCATTGCGCGTTCGCGAGCATGAGGACGCTATCCAGCGCTTCCTCGTCGGCGATCCACGATTCCATGCGCTGTGCCATTGGAACGCGCACATCGACAATTGCTGGTTCGAGCGGCAGGCCGACGGGTCGATCACTTGCGGACTGATCGACTGGGGCCGCGTCGGGCAGATCACGCTGGGCTCGATCCTGTGGGGCGGGCTCAGCGCGGCGCATCACGACATCTGGGACAACCACCTGGACGAGCTTCTTGCGCTGTTCACAGCCGAGTATCACGCGAACGGCGGCCCGCTGATCACGCCCGAGGAATTGCGCTTCCACCTCACGCTCCACATCGCCGCGATGGGCATCGCCCGCGTGCTCGCGTTCCCTGAGATCATCACCTTCCGCCAACCGCGCTGCGCCGAGGCTGATGGCCCAAAGGACGCGATGTTCGAAACCGAAGACATCGAGGCGGCGCGCAACACGCTGCATGTCTACACCGTGTTCCTGAAGCTGTGGCTGCGCGAGGACTTCGGCAGAGCAATCGATCGTCTGATGCACCCCATGACGGCCGCTTGGGTCATTGACGATCGCGAAATTTTCGACGAACGCGGCGCCCCATGAGAACAGCAGACGTGGTTATCGTGGGTAGATCGGAAGAGCGTCGT
>CAJCHR010000427.1 GCA_903970225.1 Actinobacteria bacterium 21-64-8
GATCGCGATGCCATCGTAGCGCGTATCGGCGGCGAGATCGAACGTCGATCCCGCCTCGAGCACGGGAGGCGGGGTGTCGAAGCTGCGACGCCAGATCTTCACCTGGGCATCGCCGTGCTTGGCCGCGGTCTCGGCCTTGTCGAGCCCGGTCAGGCCGCCGTAGTGCCGCTCGTTGAGCCGCCAGTCCTTGGTCTCGGGAATCCACAGCCGTGCAGCGGCTTCGAGCGCGAGATGCAGCGTCTTGATCGCGCGGGTCTGCACCGAAGTGAACGCCACGTCGGGCAGCACGCCTTTCTCGACCAGCAGGTGCCCCGCCGCGATCGCCTCGGCCTCACCTTTCGCGGTCAGCTCGACATCCCACCAGCCGGTGAAGCGGTTCTCGAGATTCCATTGGCTCTGGCCATGACGGACGAGGATCAGACGAGGCAAATCAGGCGCTCCAGTGGCTGTTGCGACGGGTTGGCGCGGCCCTAGCCCGCAGGCGGTTCTTTGGGAAGAGCGGGATCGGCCTGATCGGGCGCTATGTCCTGTGCCCGCGCCTGCGTCTTGCGGCGCCTCAGGTTCTCGCGAAGCTTTGCCGCAAGCCGCGCGTCGCGTTCCAGATCCTTGGGTGCCATTGGCCGTTCCTGCCGACCTATCCGGCCGCGTGCAAGGTCGCAGCAAGCCGCGCCTTGACATCGGCAGGCCCCCCGGTCATTAGCCCGCGCCTGCCGGACGCCCCCATGGGACGCCCGGAACGCCGGAATGGTACGCTGCTGTAGCTCAGTGGTAGAGCGCATCCTTGGTAAGGCTGAGGTCGGGAGTTCAATCCTCCCCAGCAGCACCATTCGGCTTCTGTTTGGAAATGCGCGCAAGAGCGCATTTCAGCCGCAAGGCGCAGCCAATCCCCAAAACGCACGAAGGCCGCGCCCCTCTGGAGAGGGGCGCGGCCTCGCGTTGTCGTGGCTTCAGCGCTTACTTGAAGCGCAGGCCGACGCCGCCCATCAGCCGTTGGCGCGAGGTATGGTCGTCATACTGCGAGCGAACGTACTGCGCGGTGAGGTAGACCGGCATGTTCATGATCGGCAGCGAATACTCGACGCCGCCGCCGTACTGATACCCGTCGGTCTTGTAGCGACCGTATGACGAGGTGCCCTCGGTCGGGGTAAAGCGGATGCTCTGCTCGTTGCTGACGTAGCCGCCCTTGCCGAAGACCAGCAGTTGGGGGGTGAGCAGATAGCCCGCGCGGATCGCGGCGCCCCATTCGTTGTACGAGCCGCGGGTCAACGTGCCGGCGGTGGTGTCGGAGAACACCCGGTTGCCGTCGTCGGCGCGCCAGAAGCTGCCTTCCGCGCCGAGCACGAACCGCTTGTACTGGCCATCGAAACCGACGGTGCCGCCGTAGCCGAGCTTGGTGTGATGGTCGCCATCCGCCTTGAAGCGGTCGCCGCCGATGTCGCCTTCCACGCGGATGCCGCGGAAAGTGGTGGTGCTGGCATGGATGTCATCACTGGGAGAGGTGTCGGCAACGGTTGCCGAAGCGGGCGGATAGGCGGGGGCGTCTTGCGCCATCGCCATCGCGGGGTGCACGAAAACAGCCGCCAGAATGGCGGGCACGAGCACTTTGCGCATGTGGGATACTCCTTCTTACGCCCGCCGGACTTTTGGCGGGGTTTCCGGGCGCCATAACCTGTGTGGTACGGGCAGAGTTCCCGGCGGGAAGCATCCGGCACGGTTAAATATTTGCGGATAAGGGATAATATACGGGAACCGTGGCACTCGGGCCACGGTTCCGATGAAGCGAGTTTTGCCGTCAGCGTTGGTTAATTATCGCCAACTTTCGGCTCAGCCGAGCAGCTTCTTCGCGATCGCGCGAACTTCGTCGGCCATGTCCGGACGCTCCAGCGCGAGTGCCAGCGTCGCCTCGACGAAACCCACCTTCGAGCCGCAATCGAACCGGCGTCCGCCGAATGTCACCGCGTGGAACGGCTGCTTGCCGATCAGCTTGGCCATCGCGTCGGTCAGCTGAATCTCGTTGCCTGCGCCGCGGTCCTGCGTGGCGAGCAGGTCCATCACTTCCGGCTGAAGGATGTAACGCCCAGAAACGATCAGGTTCGATGGTGCCTCGTCGACCTTGGGCTTCTCGACCAGGCCCTTGACCTCGGTCAGCGCGCCGTCGCGCGCGCCCGGGTTGATCACGCCGTAGCTCGACACTTCCTCATGCGGCACTTCGAGCACGCTGACGAGGTTGCCGCCGACTTTGTCATACGCGTCGACCATCTGCTTCATGCAGCCAGGTGCGCCGACCATCAGCTCGTCGGGAAGGAAGATCGCGAAGGGTTCATTGCCCACGAACGCACGCGCGCACCACACCGCATGGCCGAGCCCTAGCGGCACCTGCTGGCGCACAGTGAGCAGGCTGCCCGGCGCCATCCGCGAATCCTCGAGCGGCTTGAGCGACTTGCCGCGTTCGGTCATCGTCGCCTCGAGCTCGTAAGCTGTGTCGAAATGTTCGACGATCGAGGTCTTGCCGCGCCCGGTGACGAAGATGAACTCCTCGATTCCCGCCTCGCGCGCTTCGTCGACCGCATACTGGATCAGCGGCCGGTCGATGATCGGCAGCATCTCCTTGGGGATTGCCTTGGTCGCGGGAAGGAAACGCGTTCCTTGTCCCGCAACGGGGAACACGGCTTTTCGGACTGGTTTGCGGAAAGATTCGGATGTCATGAAACGTGCGTTGCCCCGCTGATGTTGCAGTGCGGTTAAAGCGGGTAATTTTCGTGCGCGCAACAGACTGAACGGGCGGCCACACATTCCGTCGCACGGATGGTGCGGGTGAACTTGCCGGACCTGCGATTCGCGCTAAGGGCCGGCGATGGACAAGATCATTATCCGTGGCGGCAAGCGGCTTTCGGGCACCATTCCGGTATCGGGCGCGAAGAACGCGGCGCTCACGCTGCTGCCTTGCGCTCTCCTCACGGAGGATCCGCTGACCCTGCGCAACCTGCCGCGCCTGGCGGACGTGGACGGGTTCCAGCACCTGCTCAACCAGTTCGGCGTCTCGACCACGATCGAGGGTTCGCGGCCCGAGGATTTCGGGCGGGTCATCACGCTCAAGGCGGGCCGGATCACCTCCACCACCGCGCCTTATGACATCGTGCGCAAGATGCGTGCGTCGATCGTGGTGCTGGGTCCGCTGCTGGCGCGTGCGGGCGAGGCGACCGTGTCGCTGCCCGGCGGCTGCGCGATCGGCAATCGCCCGATCGATTTCCACCTCAAGGCGTTCGAGAAGCTGGGCGCCACGATCGAGGTCGCCAACGGCTACATCCGCGCGATCGCGCCCGACGGCGGGCTCAAGGGCGCGCGTATCGCGCTGCCGTTCCCTTCGGTGGGCGCGACGGAGAACGCGGTTATGGCTGCCACGCTGGCGAATGGCGAGACGGTGGTCGCCAACGCCGCGCGTGAGCCCGAGATCATCGATCTGTGCAACCTGCTGACCGCGATGGGCGCGCAGATCGAGGGTATCGGCAGCTCGGAGATCACCATCCACGGCGTGTCACGGCTCCACGGCGCGACCTACCGTGTAATGTCGGACCGGATCGAGGAGATCGGAAGAGCGTCGTGTAGGGAAAGAGTGT
>CAJCHR010000428.1 GCA_903970225.1 Actinobacteria bacterium 21-64-8
CGGCGTGCGACTGGAGAGCGGCGAGGAGATTGCCGCCAACATTATTGCCGCGAACGTCGGCCCCGCACTGCTGTTCCGGCAGATGGTCGATCCGTCCGACCTCGACTCCGACTTCCGCAAGCGCATCGCCGGCTTCAAGACCGGCTCGGGCACATTCCGCATGAATGTCGCGCTATCGGAACTGCCCGACTTCACCGTGCTACCCGGCAAGGACAAAGCCGAGCATCATACCGCCGGCATCATCATCGCTCCCGGCCTCGATTACATGGACCAGGCCTACGACGACGCGCGCGCCACCGGCTGGTCGAAGAAACCGATCGTCGAGATCAAGATCCCCTCCACGGTGGACGACAGCCTGGCGCCCGCTGGCCAGCACGTCGCTAGCCTGTTCTGCCAGCAATTCGCGCCGGAACTGCCGGATGGACGAAGCTGGGACGACCACCGCGAGGAGGCCGCCGACCTGATCATCGATACGATCGACGCGTATGCCCCTAACTTCAAACAATCGGTGATCGCCCGCCAGATCCACTCGCCTTTGGACCTGGAGCGCAAGTTCGGCCTGATCGGCGGGGACATCTTCCACGGTCACATGAGCCTCGATCAGTTGTGGTCCGCGCGGCCGGTGCTTGGGAACGGGGCGTATCGATCGCCGATCAAGGGGCTCTACATGTGCGGCTCTGGAACGCATCCGGGCGGCGGGGTGACAGGCGCGCCCGGGCACAATGCTGCGCATGCGATCTTGGCGGATCGGCCCATATTGCGGAAGATGATCGCGCGATAAGGCACATGGGCCGTTTCACTTATTTGATAGCCGCAGATATAAAGATGCATAAAAGACTTAGAAAAATCGGGATCTTGGCTGCAATGACTTGAGGCATTACTGTTCGTTGACAACATATCTCCGCACTGTCATCCTCTCTGAAAATAATCGATGATTCTGGCAGCAGGGGGATGCGCCATGTTGAAATTCGGTATTCTGGCGGCTTTCGCCGCGATGATCGCAACGCCCGCAATGGCAGCCTCATACTACGATCCCTTCACCGGTGAGACGACCGTGACATATGGCTTCACGCTCACCAACTTCAGCGACTCTTATGGCTCAACCGACGTTGCGCCCTTCGGCCCGATCAGCGGTTCCTTTACCGTAACCTTCGATCCCGGCGGGTCGGACATCGTTGACGATACGACCGATATCGTCATTAATAGTTTTTCGGGTCTCAACCTGGTTGATCCACTCGGTTTCACCTATTTTGCGCCGTATGATGGCAGTCCTCCGCAGTTCTATTTTGGTGAGGTTGAGGAGTTTTTTGAGGGGGCAAACAATATCGGTCAGGGTAGCGACGATTTCGTATTAGAGCTGGACCTGACCAATATCGATGCCCCGCGCCTCGTCACTTGTGCCGATAGTTACAGCCGTTGTGTCAATTTTACCGACTCCGGAACGCTTTCATCCGGCTACACCACGTCCGCTAACTACAACGAATGGTTTGCGGCAGCGAGGGGTTCGTTCCTTGTCGCGCCCGAGCCTGAGACGTGGGCGATGATGGTCGGAGGGTTCGGCCTTGTCGGCGCGGCGATCCGCCGCAAACGGCGCGCGGCACGTTTGGCCTGAGGAGGATCAGGACGAGGCGAATGCGCCGATCCTAGCCCGCGTCGCCCACCAGTAAAACGGCAGTGCCGCCGCGAGCAGCGCCGCCCCAAGCGCCACCGCGTCCAGCCCCGAACCCCACAAAATCCCTGCGAGCAACAACAGGCTGAGCCCGGCCCGCACCCGCATCACCCTCAGCGCGATCGCGGCGAGGCAGGCGAATACGTAGATCCACAGGTTCGATACCGCGGTCAGTTCGAGCAGGAAGTTCATGACCCCCGCGCCATCTCCCCAGCCGCCGACCAGCAATAGCGACACCGTCAGCGTGCTGCCGATCAACAGCGGCGCAGCCGCGACGTCGTTGCGGTTGGTTCTTCCGAACCATGCGGGGAGCAGTCCCGCACGGGCAAGACCGAGGGGAATCTCGCTCTGGAGCATGACCCAGGTGTTGAGGCCTCCTATGGCGGAAATCACCGCGAAGGCGGCAACCAGATGCCCGGCCCCGGCACCCAGATGCCGCGCGACGAACATCGCGACCGGCGCGGGCGAGGCCTGCAGATCGGCGAGGGGCGTCTGGAGATCGATGCCCGCGCAGACCACCAGGAACACGAACCCGGCGAGCACTACGCCGGCCTTCGTTGCGCGCGGCACGGTGCGCGCAGGATCGCGCACGCGCTGCGAGGCGACCGCGGCGGCCTCGAACCCCTCGTAAGCCACGAACGTCAGCGACACCGCGGTGAACAGGCCAGCCGGCGCGAACGCGGCTTGAGGGATCAGCGCCGCCGGGCCGGGCGTGCCGAAGCCCGTGCTCGCCTCGGCAAACAGCTGGGCCAGGATCGCCAGCACGACCACCACCGGGATCAGCTTGAGCACTGTGGTGATCACCTGAAACCGCCCGGCGCCCTTGAGGCTCGCAAGGTTGAGCACGCCGAGCGCGGCGATGATCGCGCTTGCGGTGATGGCCTGACGCAGCGGCGTCGCGCCCAGCTGCGGTGCGATCTCGGCGGCGTAGCGCGCGGCGGCGAGGCTGATGTAGGCATTGCCTGCCCAATAACTGGTCCACGCGCCCCAGCCGACGAGACAGCCGTAAACCGGCCCAAGCACCTCGCCTATGACCGCGATCAGTCCGGACTGCGCTGGCCGTGCGGCAGCCACCCCGGCGAGCACCCCCGCTATCATCAGCGCTGCAATTCCTCCCACGATCCACGCCGCGATCCCGGTCCAGCCATATGCGGCAAGCTCTCCCGGGAGCACGTAAATCCCCGCGCCGATCATCCCGCCGACGACCAGCGCGGTCGCAGTCCAGAAGCCGAACGGTCGTTCGATTTGGGCTGTGATGTCGGTCAGGCAAACCCCCGCTTGCTGGATGCGGTAACGAACCATGTTTGGGCACGGGTGGCTAGCGGTTTGCTGGGGTCTGCGACGATGGTCTACGAGGCGGAGAGGCGCAAGGGGTGCACGGGAGGCGCGGAGAAGCGGGGCCGCGTTGCGCGGATCCTCCACGCCGAGATGCGCAGTAGGAAGCAATGGTTTCGCGCAGAGGCCGCAGCGTCGCGCCATGCTGGTGAAGTCCTCCGATCGGAACCGGCGACGGCGTTTTGAAAAGACCGAGGAGATAGATATCGTGCTATATAGCACGATATCTATACGCCTAGATTTTCCCGCTTAGGGCGCCTTGGATTTTTTTAGGTGAGGAAACGCCGCCTTGCCGCAGGCGCAGGGCTTTGCATACTCTGCGAGTTCTGCGCGACCCGAGCCTTTCTTCTCTGTGCCTCTGCGCGAACAGCCTTTCCTCTTCCTTGTTCCGCGCTCTAAGAACGAACGATGGCAACGCTCAATCGGCAGGACTGGCTTTCGCGCGCCGGGCGTTATCCGCCGCGGTTGCTCGCCGCTGCGATGGCGATGAACGATGGTGATGTGCCGCGCGCCGAGCCGCTCTTGCGCGCGCACCTCAAGGAAGACCCGTTCGATGTCTTCGCGATCCGGCTGTTCGCGGAGCTTGCGGGGCGGATCGGGCGCTACAAGGATGCCGAGACTCTGCTGCGCCGTGCACTCGAACTCAGCCCGGCGTTCACCGCTGCGCGCGCCAATCTGGCGCTGGTGCTCTATCGCCTCAATCGTCCGGCGGAGGCGATTGTCGAGCTCGACGTGGTTACCGCCGAGGAGCCTGACGATCCCGGCCACGCCAACCTGGCCGCCGCCGCATACGGCCGCGTCGGCGGGTTCGATGAGGCGATCGCGATTTACGAGAAGGTGCTGAAGTCCAATCCGGACGGGCCGCGGATCTGGATGAGCTTCGGCCATATGCTCAAGACCGTCGGACGTCAGTCAGACGGGATCGCGGCCTATCGACGCGCTATCGACATCTCAGCAACATTGGGCGAGGCGTGGTGGAGCCTCGCCAACCTCAAGACCGTACGCTTCGATGATGCGGACCTTGCAGCGATGGCAGGGGCGCTGGAGGCGGCGGACCTCGAAATATCGGACCGCCTTCACCTTCATTTCGCCCTGGGCAAAGCACGCGAAGAGCGCGGCGAGGCTGCCGAGGCGTTTGCGCATTATACCAGCGGCAATGCGCTTCGTCGCGGTCAACTGCCTTACGATGCCGACGAAACCACCCGGCTGGTCGACCGGTTGATCGAGATTGCGACGCCCGAATTCTTCGCTGCTCGGGCCGGGGCGGGCTATGACGCGCCGGACCCGATCTTCGTCCTGGGCATGCCGCGCGCGGGCTCGACGCTGGTCGAGCAGATCCTGTCGAGCCACAGCATGATCGAGGGGACCAGCGAGCTTCCCGACATCCCCTCGCTTGCGCGGCGCGATCCGCGCTACCCGATCAATCTGCCCGACATTGCGCTCGGCGAATTGGCCGGGCTGGGCGAGGACTACCTCAAGCGCACGCGCATCCAGCGGCGCACCGACAGGCCGCTGTTCATCGACAAGCTGCCGAACAACTGGGTGCACATCGTCTTCATCCTGATGATCCTGCCGGGGGCGAAGATCATCGACGCGCGGCGCCATCCGCTCGGCTGCTGCTTCTCCAACTTCAAGCAGCACTACGCGCGCGGGCAGGCGTTCAGTTACGATCTTGCCGACATGGGCCGCTATTACCGCGACTACGTGCGGCTGATGGCGCACATCGACCGGGTGCTGCCGGGCCGCGTCCACCGCGTGATCTACGAGCGCATGGTCGAGAATACCGAGACCGAAGTCCGCGCATTGCTCGATGCTTGCGGGGTGCCGTTCGAGCCCGCCTGCCTCGCCTTTCACCAGACCGAGCGCGCGGTGCGCACCGCAAGCTCCGAACAGGTGCGCCGTCCGATCAACCGTGAAGGCATCGAGGGCTGGCAGCCGTTCTCCCCATGGCTAGATCCTTTGGTGGCCGCGCTTGGGCCAGTCCTGACCGAGTATCCCGGCTAGGGCCGCGCTATTTCGAGAGTGCGCGCAGAAGGACCAGGTGGAAGTCTATCCCCGGGCGGATGTTACTGAGCCGAGTGCGTTCGTTGAGGCCGTGCGCGAAGTCCTCGCTGTCCTTGCTGAACAGCGGGCTCGCGCCATAGGCCGCGACGCCGAAGTGGCGATACCACATCGAATCGCTTGCGCCTGACGCGACCGTCGGGACGATCGGCACGCCCGGATGCACCGCATCGAGCGCCTGGCGCAGCGCATCGGTGAAGTCCTTGCGGATCGGCGAGGGGTCGGTCGCGACGCTTCCCGTGGTGACATCGGTGACCTTCACCGCTGGATCGGCGGCGACCCGTCCGAGCTCGGCGAGGATCGACTCGCGGCTATGGCCGGGAAAGATGCGGCAGTTGATGTTGGCGGTCGCACGCTGGGGCAGGGCGTTGAGCGCGTGGCCGCCGCTGATCATCGTGACGACGCAGGTCGTGCCTATCTTGCCGACCATCGCCGGGTCCGCGGCCAGCGTATCGATCGCCACTGGGTCTGCCGGATTGGCCGCGAACGCCTGCATCGCGGCGGCGCGCTTCGGGTCGGACTCCAGCTTCGCCGAGCCGATGAACCACGCGCGGCTGATGTCGTTTAGCTCGGGCTTGAACCGATATTGCCCGATCCGCACCAGCGCGGCGGAGAGCTGGTTGATCGGGTTGGCCTTGGTCGGCTTCGAGCTATGCCCGCCGGGGCCGGTTACCGTCAGTTCGTAATCCGCGTAGACCTTCTCGGCGCCGTCCCACGAATACTTGATCGGTGAGGCAGTCTTCTCATCCAGCGTGCCGCCGCCGCCATCGACGTTGAGCACGATGTCGGCATTTTTGAGCTTCTCAGCGATGATCGCGCTGGTCGCCATCGCCGTTTCCTCGTCACCGGAAAGGGCGATCACGATAGAGCGGCGCGGTGTGTAGCCCTCGCGCTTCAGTTCGATCAGCGCGGCGATCGCCAGCGCGTCATCAGTCTTCATGTCCGAGGCGCCGCGGCCGTAGAGAATGCCGCTTTCGATCACCGGCGTGAACGGATCACGGTCCCAATCGGCGGGCTTGGCCTCGACCACGTCCATGTGGCCCGAAATGACGAGCGGCTT
>CAJCHR010000429.1 GCA_903970225.1 Actinobacteria bacterium 21-64-8
AGCGTCTGCACGCCCTGCTGGATCGAGCTGTTGAGCGCGTCCTGCATCAGCGCCTCGCCGTGCATTTTCCGCACGAGGTTGGCGGGGACCTTGCCCGGACGGAAGCCGGGCATCTTCACCGTCGGCGCGACGCGCTTCAGCTCGGCATCGACGCGCGAATCGATATCCTTCGCGGTGATCGTCAGCGTGTAGGCGCGCTTGAGGCCTTCGTTCAACGTCTCGACAGTCTGCATTTCGGATCTCACGCCTATTCAGGAATATGTTTCGCAGTCTCCACGCCGAATCGCGCGAAAGACTGGTGCGGGCGAAGGGACTCGAACCCCCACATCTTGCGATGGCAGGACCTAAACCTGCTGCGTCTACCAGTTCCGCCACGCCCGCCTGCAACAAGGCTGGAATCTCGAAAGGGGGTGCCCTTACCGGCACTCCGGGCAAAGGGCAAGCATGCGCAAGGTGACAGGTCGGTCCGCGAGTGTTGACACTGTTGACATGGTACAAGGGAGAAACTGTCACCTTGTGCGCGGCGGTGTCACCTTGCGCCTTGCGGCGGCGGCATTCGGCACGGGATCGCGGGGCGGAGTACGCAGATCAGGAACATGCTGAGCGCGATACCGCAGGATCAGATATGTAGGAAAATGCTTTCTCGCCCGCCGGTAAGGCTCGGTCGCGGGCTACCTGCCGACATCGTCATCCGGCGCTGAGGCCGGATCACACTTCTCCCGGCGAGCGCCGCGCACTTTCGCGAACTGCGAGCAGGCAGCGGGGCCCCGGCTCAAGGCCGGGCGACGACAAGGGGGGATGATGGTTAGCGCCCAATGGCAGACCTTACCCTGAACGCACCCCGCCTGCGCAGGGGCGACGACTTGCTTATGGCTCCTTTCGCAATATCCATGCCGCAAGGTAACTGTCCGCTCACCACCCAACTATCGCCGCCGCACCCCGCCACCGTGCCGGTGTTACATCGCCCTATCCGGAACCCATGACCGCCCCCGTTCATTGAACCGGCATGGCCACACACCCAGACTCCCCGCCCGACCGGATCGAACCGCAATCGCCCCCCGAAGTGGAGCCGCTGCCGCTCGACCCCGAACCGACGTCTCCGCCCGAGGAGGCGCCGGACCTTCCGCCGGACTACGACCAGCCCGACACCGGTCCGGACGAAATTCCCGTTATCTCGTGAAGAGGGCCAGCCTGGCGAGCAGGCCGAGCGGCGTGTTCGGATCGGGCCTGGCCAGAGGAGCACCCGGCAGAGCGGGACAGCCAAGGCAATAAGCCTCCGCGCCCTGCGCCGACGAAAGCCGAGTGAGGTCGGCCAGCGCCTTGTTCAGCACCATCGCGCTGCGCCTGCCCGTGAGCGCGGTCATGTCCTGCGCCTCGGTTGCATCGTCGTCGTCCGGGGACTGCTGCTCGGCGATCGAGCGCGCGAACCTGGTGAGCGCCGTTTCGGGCGTGCGGAGATATTCGGCGTGCCATTCGCCCGGCTTCAGCTTCGCCCGGCCAGCAGCGTAAGCCAGAGCATCGTCGAGATTGCCGAACTGGTCGACGAGCCCGATCTGCCGCGCGGTGCCGCCGTCCCAGACGCGACCTTGCGCGATCCTGTCGACATCAGCCGGCGTCTTACCCCGCGCCGCGCCGACGAGCGCCAGGAACCGCGCGTAGATGAAGTTGATCTCACCCTGCATCAGGTCGGAGAACTGCTGCGGATAGCCGGCGAACGGATCGGGCTGGCCCGATAGCGGCGTGGTATGCACGCCGTCGGCGGCGACGCCATACTTGGCGAGCGCCTTCTCGAAGCTGGGCAGGATCCCGAACACCCCGATCGAACCGGTGATCGTCGAGGGTTCGGCGAACACGTGTTCGCCAGGCGTCGTCACCCAATAGCCGCCGCTCGCGGCAAGGTTCGCCATCGAGACGACGACCGGGATATTCTTCGCGCGGTATCGCGAGATCGCGGCGCGGATCTTCTCCCCCGCGACGACCGCGCCGCCCGGAGAATCGACCCGCACGACGAGCGCCGAGTACCCGTTGTCGAGCCCGTCATCGAGCAGCCGGGCGATCCGGTCTCCGCCGGCCGTGCCCGGGCCAGCCTTGCCCGGAACCATCTCGCCAGCGATCGTGATCACGCCGATCGCCTTGCCCGGAGTCGCGACCGGATTGGCGCCGAGCCAGGTCTTGAGCGGTGTCGAAAGGAACGTGCCGGGGCGCGTGGTCGTCGTGCTCCTGCCGACGAGCGCGGCGACACGCTCACCGAACTGCGTGCGATCGCCGATATGATCGACGAGGCCCGCAGTGAGCGAGGCCTTGGCGCCGTCGCCATTCGCCGCCTTCAGCCATGCGGTGGTATCGCCGGTGGCCATCGCCAGGTTCGCCCTGGGCCGCGCCTTGCCGACATCGTCCTTCCAGTCCTGCCACAGCGCGCCGTAGAGCGCGGTCGCGTTCTCGCGCGCGGCCGGCGACATGCCGCCGAGGATATAAGGTTCGACGAAGCTCTTGTAGGTGCCCACGCGGAACACGTGGACATCGATGCCCAGCTTCTGCAGCAGCGGTCCGAAATAGAGGTGCGTGCCGCCGGGGCCGACCGGCAGCGCGCCGCCCATCGGATCGACCCAGACTTCGCTGGCATGCGCCGCGAGCAGGTAGCTGCTGTCGTCATACAGGCCGGAATAAACGAGCACCGGCTTGTGCACCGCGCGCACCGCATCGAGCGCCTGGCCGACGTCGTGAAGCGTCACTTGCCCGGCCCCGGCAAAGCCCGAGAGATCGAGCGCCACGGCCTTGATCCGGCTGTCGCCCGCCGCGGTGCGCAGTGCGCGGATCACGTCGCCCGCGGCATATTCGCGCGTCGGCGCGTTTCCGCTGCCCGAGAGCAGGTCCGTAAACTGAACTTGCGCCGGCTCCTCGACGATCGGGCCATCGAGATCGATCAGCAGCGCCCCGCCCTGCACGGTCGCAGCGGTCGGCCGCGCGGTCAGCACCGCGTAAAGTCCGGCGAAGAACAGCAGCATGGCGATCAGCACCAGCGCGTCCTTGATTCCGACCAGCAGCTTCCAGATCTTGCGGGCAAAGGCCATTGCGTAACTCCCCTAGAACCGCGCTTTTAGACGCGCTTGTGGATCACGCATAGCGCGGCGATGATTGGGGGCTTGAGCGCGGTCCACGCACGCTTTAGGGCGCTGGCTTCAATGACATTGTCGGGCCACACTTACCCGGAAGGCGCCGCTGCCTTCCCGCATCGCGGCCTGCTCGGCATCGCCGGGCTTGCCCCGCACGAGATCCTGTTCCTGCTCGACGAGGCCGAGCAGTGGGTCGCTCTCAACCGCCAGCCGCACAAGCGCGACGACCGGCTCGCTGGCCTGACCATCATCAACGCCTTCTTCGAGAATTCCACGCGCACGCTGCTGAGCTTCGAGATCGCGGGCAAGCGGCTCGGCGCGGACGTGGTCAACATGCACGCCGCGACGTCGAGCGTGAAGAAAGGCGAAACGCTGATCGACACGGCGATGACGCTGAACGCGATGCGCGCGGACGCGATCGTGATCCGCCACGGCAGCAGCGGCGCGGTGCGACTGATCGCGGACAAGGTCGATTGCCCGGTGCTCAACGCGGGCGACGGGCAGCACGAGCACCCCACGCAGGGCCTGCTCGATGCGCTGACGATCCGCAGCGCCAAGGGCGGGTTCCTCGGCCTCAAGGTCACGATCTGCGGCGATATCCTGCACAGCCGGGTCGCGCGCTCCAACATCCTGTGCCTGACCTCGCTCGGCGCCGATGTCTCGGTCTGTGCGCCGCCCTCGCTGATGCCCGCCGAGATCGAGGCGATGGGCGTGACGCCGTTCCACGATTTCGACGCCGCGCTCAAAGGCGCGGAAGTGGTGATGATGCTGCGGCTTCAGAACGAGCGTATGGAAGGCCGCTATATCGCCTCGCCGCGCGAATACCGGCATCTCTACGGGCTGACGCTGGAACGACTGGCGAAGGCGACGCCCGACGCGCTGGTGATGCACCCCGGCCCGATGAACCGCGGGATCGAGATCGACAGCAACGTCGCCGATCTGCTCGGCGGCCAGGGCCATCCGCGGTCGGTCATCACCCAGCAGGTCGAGATGGGCGTCGCGATGCGCATGGCTTGCCTCGACGTGCTGACCCGCCGGGACCGCCGCGTGGAGGGCTGGGCATGAGCGCCGCTCTCCCCATCACGATCACCGGCGGCAAGCTGCTGCTCCCCGGCCAGGCCCCCACGCCCGGCAGCATCCGCTTCGAAGACGGCCGCATCGCCGCTCTCGGCGAAGTCACGCCCGGCCTCAATGACCGGGTGATTCGCGCCGCCGGCGCGCTGATCACGCCCGGCCTCGTCGACATCGCGGTCCACGCGATCGACAAGCCTGCGTTCCACTTCGGCGGGATTACCCGGGCCGCGCTGATGCCCGACGGCGACCCGCCGCTCGATCACCCGGCGCGCGTGCGGTTCGCCGCGCAGTCGGGCAAGCCCGATCTCTGGGTGCACCCGCTCGCCGCCGCCACGCGCGGCCTCGAAGGCACCGAACTCGCCGAACTGGCCCTGATGCGCGACGCCGGCGCCAAGGCGGTCGCGACCGGACGGCGCTGGATCGCCGATTCGGGGAGCATGCTGCGCGTGCTGCAATATGCCGCGATGCTCGGGCTGGTCGTCGTCAGCCATGCCGAAGATGGCGGCCTCACCGGCAGCGCGGTCGCCACCGCGAGCGAGATCGCGACCCGGCTGGGCCTGCCGTCCGCGCCCGCGCAGGCCGAGGCGCTGGCCGTCGCGCGCGACATCGCGCTCGCCGAGCTTGCCGGTGCACGCCTGCACTTCCGCACGGTGACCACCGCCGCCGGGCTTGCGCTCGTGCGCGCCGCGAAGACTCGGGGCGTCGCGGTCACCGCCGGAGTCACGCCGGCCTACTTCATGCTCTCCGACCTCGCGCTCGCTGACTTCCGTACGTTCGCGCGCCTCTCCCCCCCGCTGCGCTCCGAGGCCGACCGGCACGCGGTGCGCGCCGCGCTCGCCGACGGCACGATCGACACGATCAGCTCGGGCCACGATCCGCGCGGTCCCGAGGACAAGCGCCTGCCCTTCGTCGATGCCGCGCCCGGCATGGCCGGCGCCGAGACGCTGCTCCCTCTGACCATGAGCCTGGTGCGCGACGGCGTGATCGACGTGCAGCGCGCGTTCGAACTGCTCGCCTCGAACCCTGCGCGCCTGCTCGGCATCAAGAGCGCCGGAACGCTGGTAGTCGGCGCCGAGGCCGACGTCGCGCTGATCGATCCCGACCGGCCGTGGATCGTCGACTCGGCACAAATGGCGGCGACCGCCGGCAATACTCCGTTCGACCGGCAGCCGGTCCAAGGCCGCGTCCTCGCGCTGTTCAAGGGCGGGATGCAGGTGCTCGACAAGGTCGCGCGCTCCTGAGCGAGACCGCCGCGCCAGACCGGATCGTCGCGCTGGACCTGATCCGCGGCATAGCGGTACTCGGCATTCTCGCGATCAACATGGCGGGCTTCGCGGGACCACCCGGCGACGTCTACCACCCGGTCACGCACGGCGGTGATCCGGCGATCGACTCGGCCTTCTACGGGCTCTGGCTCGTCCTGTTCGAAGGCAAGATGCGCGCGCTGTTCAGCATCCTGTTCGGCGCGAGCATGGAACTGTTCGTGCGCCGCGCCGAACACTCCGGCCGCGGCGGGCAGGCGCTCCAACTGCGCCGGCTCGGCTGGCTCGCGGTGTTCGGCTACCTGCACTGGCTCGTCTGGTGGGGCGACATCCTGTTCGACTACGCGCTTGCAGGCCTCGCCGCGCTGGCCCTGCGGCAAGCGCCGAGCCGCCTGCTGATCGTCATCGCGCTGATGACCTTCACCTGCTCGCAGGCATACAACACGGTCAGCTGGGTCCCGCTAGTCGATGCCGAGCAGGCCGTCGGCGCGCACACCGCCACGCCCGATCAGGCAAAGTATCTCTCGGAGAGCCGCGCAAGCGCCGTCACCAATGCGGCGCAGGACCTTGCCGCGGTTGGCCACGGCCTGCTCACCCAGGCCGTCGCCAAACTCGCCGACCGACCGCTCGACCCGCTGTTCGGCGCCTTGTCCGAAATCGGCGAGGCACTGCCCTACATGCTGCTCGGCGTGGTCCTGCTGCGAAGCGGCGTCTTCGATGGCGGCTGGCCGAGACGGCGACTCGCGATTCTAGCGGTTTCGGGCTTGGCAATCGGAAGCGCGATGACGATCCCCTTCGCGCTGTGGGCCTGGCACCACGGCTACCCATACGCCGCGATGCACATGGCGATCGGCGGCGCCCTCAGCCTCGCGCACCTGCTCACCGCGCTCGGCTATGCAGCGCTGCTGATGCTCGGATCCGGCGCGCTGAGGGCAACGCGGCTCGGCCGGCGAATCGCCGCAGCCGGGCGCATGGCGCTCAGCAACTACCTCGGCTCGACGCTGCTGATGACCGCGATCTTCTACGGCTGGGGCCTTGGCCTGGTCGGGCGGATCGGCACTGCATGGCAAGCGGCGTTCGTCATGCTCGGCTGGATTGTGATCCTCGGGTGGAGCGCACCGTGGCTCGCGCGCTTCCGGCAAGGCCCGCTCGAATGGCTTTGGCGGTCTTTGGTGGAAGGACGAAAAATTTCTCTTGCGCGATGATTGATATTGAGATCAATTCGCATTAGAAAATGCTCTGCACCGTGGGATGATCCGAATGTTCATCTGTATCTGCAATGCCATCAAGGACGTCGAACTGCGTGAGGCCGCGCTGGCCTGCGACGGGGATGTTGACGGCGTCTACAAGCTGCTTGGCCGCATTCCGCAATGCCGCCAATGTGTCGACGATGCCGAGGAGATCATCACCGAGGAGCGTCACGCCAAGGGCGTGGGCAGTCGCAAACCGCCCTGCCTCGCCGCTTTGGCCGCACTCGGGGCTATGACGGACAGCCGTGTGGGTGCATGACCAGCTCCTGCATTTAAGCACGGAGTGTATTCATGAAGGGTGACGCCCTGGTCATCGAGTTCCTCAACAAGGCACTCCTCAACGAACTGACCGCGATCAACCAGTACTGGTTGCACTACCGCCTGCTCGACCACTGGGGCATCAAGCGCCTCGCGGATTACGAGCGCCACGAATCGATCGACGAGATGAAGCACGCCGACAAGCTGGCGGAGCGCATCCTGTTCCTCGATGGCCTGCCCAACTTCCAGGCACTCGGCCGGCTGCGCATCGGCGAAACGGTGGAGGAAGTGCTCCGCGCCGATCTCGACCTCGAACTCGACGCGCTCCCCCTGCTCAAGGACGCGATCGCCCACAGCGAGACCGTGCGCGACTACATCAGCCGCGAGATCTTCGAGGACATTCTCGAGAGCGAGGAAGAGCACGTCGACTTCCTCGAGAAGCAGTTCGACCTGATCAAGCTGATGGGCGTGCAGAATTACGTCCAGCTGCAGAGCAAGCCCGCCGAGGATTGAGGCCTTGAATTCCTCCCCGAAACGGGAGGTGGCTGGCTGAGGGGCCCGGAGTTGGTCGGATCGGATGACGGTGCGGGAAATGCCTCGCCCCCTCACCATAGGCTTTGACGACGGTGCCTCCCTGCGCTGGGACCAAGCTTTCGTCACCCTGAACTCGTTTCAGGGTCCATTTCTCCTCGCGCACGGTCGTGGCATGAGCGCGCTACCGCCGCCACGAGACCACGTGGGCACGCACCTCAGGGCATAGCGCTTGCGGCGCGATGGATGCTGAAACAAGTTCAGCATGACAAAGGTGTGTTTTCGCGACGATCTCCTTTCGGGAAGATCAGTCGAGCGGGCTCAATCCTTCTTGAACGGGTTCTTCGCGCTGCGCAGAGTCAGCCGCACCGGCACCGCGTTGAACCCCAGATCGCGGCGGATGCCGTTCACCAGATAGCGCCGGTAGCTTTCGGGCAGCTGCTCGAGCCGGGTACCGAACAGCACGAAGCTGGGCGGGCGAATCCGGGCCTGGGTGATGTAGCGCAGCTTGATCCGCTTGCCGCCGGGCGCGGGCGGCGGGTTGGCGGTCAGCGCCTCGTCGAACCAGCGGTTGAGCAGGCCCGTGGGCACGCGCTTGCTCCACGCATCGCGCAAGCTGAACGCGGCCGCAATCAGGTCATCGAGCCCCTTGCCCGTCCGCCCCGACACCGAGAGCACCGGCAGCCCGCGCACTTGCGCCAGCCCCTCGTCAAGCGCGGTGCGGATGCCGTTGAACAGCGCAGAGGGGCCTTCCGCGATGTCCCACTTGTTGATCGCGATGATCAGCGCACGGCCCTCTTCGAGCACCAGCGAGGCGATCTTGAGGTCCTGATGCTCGAGGCCGCGGGTCGCATCGAGCAGCAGCACCACGACTTCCGAGAAATCGATCGCATGACGCGCATCGGCGACCGACATCCGCTCGAGCTTCTCGACCACTTGCGCCTTCTTGCGCATGCCCGCGGTATCGATCAGGCGCACGGGGCGGACCTCGTCGGTTCTGGGATCGGTCCATTCCCAATCGACCGCGATCGAATCGCGCGTGAGCCCGGCCTCGGGGCCGGTCAGCAGGCGATTTTCGCCCAGCAGCCGGTTGATCAGGGTCGACTTGCCCGCATTGGGCCGCCCGACGATCGCCAGCTTGAGCGGACCCAGCGGCGCGTCCTCGTCGTACTCTTCCGCCTCGGCCTCGGCGCGCGCTTCCGCATCCTTCTGCTTGTCGTCGAGATGCGGCAGCAGCGCCTCGAACAGATCGGCAAAGCCCTCGCCGTGCTCGGCCGAAAGCGCGACCGGCTCGCCGAAGCCCAGGCTGAACGCCTCGTAGAAGCCCGGATCGCCCGAGCGGCCTTCGGCCTTGTTGGCGATCAGGATGACCGGCACGTTCGCACTGCGCAGCCACCGCGCGACCTCCTCGTCGAGCGGGGTGATCCCCGCCCGCGAATCGATCGTGAACAGCGCGACGTCGGCGCCCTCCAGCGAAACCTCGGTCTGCGCCCGCATGCGGCCGGGCAATGTGTCGGGATCATCGTCCTCCCAGCCGGCGGTATCGACGATCGTGAAATCGAGCCCGAGCAGGTGCGCCTCGCCGAACCGGCGATCGCGCGTGACGCCGGGCTGGTCGTCGACCAGCGCGAGCTTCTTGCCGATGAGCCGGTTGAACAGCGTCGACTTGCCGACGTTGGGCCGACCGATGATGATGACCTGCGGGAGCATGGGAAACGGGTATCCTCGCGACTGCGGCAGGGGTGCCCAGTCTAACCAACTTCGTCACCCCTGCGAAGGCAGGGGCCTGGATAAGCTATCAGCGCCGCGCCGCCGTTCCGGGCCGCGAGGTCGTACAAGTCCCGGCCCGCGCGGCGGCGCCGGACCTGTCAGTCCGCGCGCAGCGTCGGCGCGCCTTCGGCCAGATCCTCGAACCACGCCTCGACCGGGCCCGAGAGCTTGAGCGTCAGCGGCTGGCCCTTGCGGTCCATCGCCTTGCCAGCCTGCACCCGGATCCAGCCTTCGGACACGCTGTATTCCTCGACATTGTGCCGCTGCACGCCCTTGAAGCGGATGCCGATGCCGCGCTTGAGCATCTCGCCATCGAAGAACGGGCTGGCCGGATGGACCGACAGCCGGTCGGGCGGAACGTCACCGGTCACTTCGGGATCGGCGGCCGGCGGCACGGGGTGTTCGTCCGCTTGCGGATTTTCGTCATCGCTCATCGCCGCGCCCTAGGGGATATGCGCGCCCGGCGCCACCCCGCTCAAATCCGAACGCTTCGCGCGCTTGTCAACGCGCACACGATTGTCTAGGGGCGCGCTTCCGCCGGAGGCCAGACCTTCGGAGCGGGCGCGTAGCTCAGCGGTAGAGCACACCCTTCACACGGGTGGGGTCGCAGGTTCAAACCCTGCCGCGCCCACCATGAATGCCGGGAGCGTTCATGGTATTGCCGCGGCCCAAGTGATGGCTTGCAGGTGACACGCAAAAAAGTCACGAAGAAGCCGGCCCCAACCTTACGTTGAGACCGGCCCTTCCCTCATCCACGAGGCGCCTCAGAAAACCTTGGCAGTCACGTTCACAAAGAGCGTACGACCCACATAGTCATAGCCCGAATAAAGCGGAGCGTTGCCCACGAGGCTATACAGGCCCGAGCTTATCTGCGGCGGATGCGTGTCAAGCAGGTTGCGCGCACCGATCGTGAACTCGAACTTTCCAGTATCGTACTGCAGCGAGAGATTGTGAAGGAAGTAATCAGGAGTCTTAAACAGATAATTCTCGCGCAGGTAAGCCTCCGTATCTGGATCATAGACACCGTCGGCCGAGGTGGCGGCGACGTGATAGGTCCGATCACTGTCTCCTGAGAGGTAGTCGACCTCATAACGCAGTTTCCACTTGCCGCTCCGCAGCGTCACATCGCCGTTTGCCGACCACTTCGGCGACGTGATGGTGCCGTTGGAGTCGATCAGCGCGTCCGTCGGGAACAGTTTGTTCGACTGTTCCAGATAATCGAGAATGTCAGCGTTGAATCGCACCGAGGTGTCACCGCCCAGTGGCAATTCGTAGCGCAGTTCGACCTCGATGCCGCGGACCTTGTTGGTCGAAAGATTCACATAACTATCATAGACGGTTAGCGCGTTGGTCGCCGGATCACGCACGACCAGCTTGCAGTAACCCGCATCGGGATTGAAGCTCGCAGCGCCGTAGCAAAGCCCGAGAATGCCTTCGGCACCAACTTGCGCGACCCCGTTGTCCACTTCGATCGAGAAGTAATCGACCGATGCCGAGAACGTGCCGTACTTGCTCGGGAGCACTGGTTGAAGCACTACGCCAGCGGTGAAATTCTTGGAAGTTTCCGCTCTCAGCCCGCCGCCGGCACCGCCACCGGTCAGCACCTTCACGCTGTTCGTCTGCGTAAAGTTGTTGGGAAGACCGATAGCGAGGCAGTTCGCTTTGATATTGGGATTGGTGGCGACCGCGTAATTATCGCAAGGGTCGGTCTGCTGCGACAGGAAGCCGCTGGCAGCGCCTTGAAACTGTTCAAACAAAGCCGGAGCGCGATATGACGTGCCGTAGCTGGCGCGGAATCCAAGGCCACGGATCGGCTCATATTCACCGCTGGCTCGATATGTCCAACCGCCGCCGTAGGAACGGTAGTGCGTGTAGCGGCCCGAACCATCCACGAACAAGTTGTATGCAAACGGCACGTGGGTCGCGATCGGAATCTTGACTTCCCCGTAAGCCTCCCAAACTTCGTCGGATCCCACTGTCGGAGTTGCAGTTGCGTAGTTGTAAAGCTCGCCCGCGACGCTTTCCGGAGCAGGTTGGTCATTGATCGACGAGTGCCGATATTCAAGACCAAATGCCGATTGGACAGGGCCGCCGGGTAAAGTGAACAAATTGCCGTTCAGGTTGATTTGGCCGTCGATCTCTTTGTACTTCGTGCGGCCGGTCACGGTCTGAGTGATGAAGTTCCGGTACGCTTGGGAGAGGTCGCCGCCGATCGAGGCAGCATTGACCGGCGGTGCCGCGACGCACCCGTTCGACGGGTCGCTGCAGCTGAACGAGCCATCTCCATTCTGAACGACTGAAAGCGATTGCGCCACACGGCTGGTGATGAACCTCTGAGCCGAATAGCTCGAACTATTCCATGAATATGAGCCGTATACGTCGTATTTCCAGTTTCCGATGCCGGTGTTACCGCGCAAACCGCCGGAAGTCCGGAAGAAATCGACACGCTGATGGGACTCAAGTTGCCCATAACCGATGAACGACCGCACCGCGGTAGGAAGCCCGCCCGTGATCTCGGAGCTACCGGCAGGCAGGTAATACGAGATCGATCCGTCGAAGTTGGTAGCGCCGTTTCTGAGGTTCGCCGGGATGAGGGGGCTACCCGCAGCGTAGTCCAAACTCAGCTGACTATAGCCGTTCGCCGAAGACTCGCGACGGTTGCCGAGAACCTCGAAATAGGCCTGAGCATCGCCGAGAATGCCGGTGTCGTACGTTCCTGACAGGAAGCCCGTGTAAACTTTCGCGGGCGTTACAAGATCATCTTGGAGTTGGAGCCCGCGCCGATCGAAGGTGTCGCGGGTATCCAGGCTGACGCCGGAGAACCCGGGCAGCGGTCCGCCCGTGACGCTCGTATCGGGCACCAGACGGTTGAAAGACCCTGCGGCTCCGGTAATCCGATCAGTCGTGTTGTTATAATAAGAAGTGGGATTCCCGTCCTCGTCCACGGTCTTCACACCGCGCGGGACGCCCAGCGTGTTGATCGTCACACCGCCGTTGTCCAGCGAGTAGCACTTTGGCTTGCCCGTGCTGGGGTCGATATAGTCGCCCGAGCCCAGCGCTGTGCCGACGCCGCTCAGATAACCGGCGATCGGACAGCGCGCCCATGACTCGTCGCCTATGCTGATCTCGCGGCGGCGATAATAGTCAAAACTGCCGATGAGCTTCCAGCGATCGCCGTGAACGCCGAACGATGCCGAAAAACGAGTTTCAACGCCTGCCCCGACCTCTGGCACGTTTGTTTGCATATCGAGAGCTAAGCCCTCGAGCTTGTTATCAGTAATGATGTTGACCACACCAGCGATGGCGTCTGATCCGTAAACCGACGACGCGCCGTCCTTGAGCACCTGGATCTGGTCGACGATCGCGCTCGGCAACACGTTTGCATCGACTGATCCCACACCGCCTTCGGTTCCCGCTGGCGCGAGCCGGTGTCCGTTCAGCAGAACCAACGTGCGCGTGGGGCCAAGTCCACGCAAGCTGATGGTATTTGCACCGGTGCCACCGTTCGTGATGTAACCGCCGTAGAAGTTGTTGATCTGCGATGACCCCTGCGAAATCGCTGCCCCTTGCAGCGCAGACGTCACAGTTGAGAAGCCTGCTCCCGTCACCTCATCCTTGGTGATGATCGTGAGTGGCGAAGGCGACGTATAGTTGCTCACCGGGATGCGCGAGCCGGTAACGATGATTTCTTTACCTGTCGCTGCATCGCAGATGTTTCTCCCTGCCGCGTCAATGCACTCCTCGGACGTCGTCTTCTGAGGAGTGTCCGTCGGATTTGCAGGCGTCTGTGCGAACGCAGGCAGGGCCACGAGAGCGGCGGCGAGGATTGCCGGTGCCGCGCTTAAGCGCAGCAGAAGGTGAAGTGAGGTGTTGCGCATGGTGTCCCCTTTGAGGGTCGACACGCATAAGGCGGGTGGCCCGATGTTCGGGCCAAGCGCGACTTTATGGTGCGTCCCCTATCGTGCCGTGAACGAGAGGATGCCGAGCCGTTCACAACCTGTAAAGGATTCCACCAAAACAAAAGTACGTTTCGCCGCAAGTGTCGCAAGTTCGCAACAATCTTCGTATTCCGTAGGTCGGTCCGCATTCCGTGCGCCTGATCACAGCGCCGTGAACCTGCCTTAACGACGGCTCCAGTTCACGAAGTCGACCAGCAATACCGCGACGCTCGGGCAATCGCCGTTAGCGCCCCTTACTCCGCCGCGGCGCGCTGCGGGCTATAGAAGGTGTAGTCGGGCAGCGAATGGAACGCCTGTTTCAAAGCCTCGCCCCAGCCGCTCGATATCTGCAGGAAATACGGATCCTGCGCATAGATCCGGCGCTCGTGCAGCGGTTCATAGCTCTCGCGGTCGATCACCAGCAGATCGAGCGGCAGCCCCACCGACAGATTCGCCTTGAGCGTCGAATCGAACGACACCATCAGCAGCTTGATCGCATCCTCGAAGCTCATCGTGCGCTCATAGCCGCGCAGGATGATCGGGCGGCCGTACTTCGTCTCGCCGATCTGGAAGAACGGCGTGTCGAAGCTCGCCTCGATGAAGTTGCCTTCGGGATAGATCAGGAACAGCCGCGGCTCCATGCCCTTGATCTGGCCCGCGACGATGATCGAGGCGCCGAACGATCCCGCGCCCTGCTGCCCGTTGTCGGTCGCCATCGAACGGATCGTGTCACGCAGAAGGCTGCCGACGATCGTGGCGACCTGGAACATCGTCTCGGCCTGGAGAAGCGAATTGTGCCGCTCGCCAGGCGCCTTGGTACGCTCCTCGAGCTGGCTGATCACCGTCTGGGTCGTGGCGAGGTTGCCCGCGGTCATCATCGCGATCAGCCGCTCGCCCGGCTGCGACCAGTGGAACATCTTGCGAAAGGTGGAGATGTTGTCGACGCCCGAATTCGTCCGGGTGTCGCTCATCAACACCAGCCCGCGATCGAGCACCATTCCCACGCAATAGGTCACGCGAGACTCCCTCTGCCCGCTTTACGTCCAAGAGTGCGTCGCACCTGCGATGTCACCCCCGGTATGCCCCGCTGCCGGCTGATGCCGAAATGCGCGAGAATCGGCCCCCCGACGCACAAGTGCTGCTGCAACGCAGCAGGCGCGTCAAGGGGTGCCGCCGATCGCTCCACCTTCGCCTTTGGGACGGGGACGGCCGCCGATCGATCCGGCGGCACGGTCACCGCGGATTACGCGAGTTCCTTCGCGCGCTCGATCTCTTCGGTGCCCTTGAGCGTGGTGCGGTGCATGATCCGGCCCGACGCCTCGTCATAAGGATGCGAGCGGTGAAGCAGGCCGGGGTTGTTGAACATCACCATGTCGCCCTTCGCCCAGTGGTGGCGATAAGTGAACTCGGGCTGCGTCGACCATTCGATCAGGCCGTCGATGATCTTGCGGCCTTCCTCATAGGACTTGCCGACGATGCCGTGCGCGGTGCCGCCGATCAGCAGCGATGTGCGGCCGTCCTTCTGGTGCCAGACCAGCGGATGCTCGGTGGGCGGGAACATCGCGTTCCAGCGTGCGAAATCGTCTTCCTCGGGCTCGTCGTACAGCTGGACGCCGATCGCCTCGAGGCAGTGGATCACGCGCAAGTCCTCGATCTCGGCCTTGCGCGCGTCGGGCAGCGCTTCATAGGCGGCGAACAGATTGGCGAACTCGGTGTCGCCGCCCTTGCTCGCCGGGCGCTCGCACTTGAGCAGCGTGCTCTTGCCCGGGATGTTGTAGCTGGTGCCGTCCATGTGCCAGATGTCGTTGCCGCGGATGTAGTCGAGCTGGTTCTTGTCCTTGGCCTTGGAATCGAGCTCGATCCGGTAGATGCCCTTGTTGCTGGTCTCCGAACCGTCGGCGGTGTTGGCCAGCGAGTGTTTCTCACCCAGCGCGCCGGTCAGGTCGACGAACTGCTCGTCGGTCATCCCGACTTCCGGGAAGATCAGCACGCCGTAGCGATTGAGCGCGTCCATGATCTGCGGCGGCACGCCCGCGTCGATCACGTTCTCCGCCGCGACATGCACAAAGGCGCCAAGACGCTCGTTAGCGGGTTCGATTGTGATCTTGGACATGGCCGGACTTGCTCCTTCGATCGCAGGGCGTTTGGGCAGGCAATATGGCCCGATTGCGCCATTCCAGCAATGGGCGCGTCGGGAACTACGGGATCAGTCGGCAGCCGAGGATGGCGCCGCGGCCGCTTGAGGCGGAGATCCCGCCGCCGCCGCGGTAGCGGCCGGCTGCGCATCCGATGCGGCTGCGTCGGCCTCGGCCCCCTCACCCCTCGAAGTGCCCGGCGCCGGCCCTGCGAGCGGCGGCTGCGAGCGCAGCGCATCATAAGCGATCATCGCATCGCTTGCCGAGCCCGGGAGCACTTCTGCCGGCGCATCGCCCGGCCCGGCGGCAGCGCCGTGCTGCTTGCAGCCGGCGAGCGCGAGTGCGGCGAGGATCGCGAAGGTCATTCTCATACGTCACACACGGTTTCAGGACAGGGCACGTCGAGCGCCGCGAGGAACGCCTGCCGGTGCCGCAGCAGCGCGTCCTCCCACGCCTCGCGGCTGACGTTCACGCCCAGCCGCGCGAGGCTGGTGACGCCGTATTCACTGATCCCGCAAGGCACGATGCCGTCGAAATGCGCAAGGTCGGGCGAGAGGTTCACCGCGAAACCGTGCATCGTCACCCAGCGGCGGATCCGCACGCCGATCGCGCCGATCTTCGCCTCGCACCCGTCGATGTCCTGGGTCCAGATGCCGATGCGGCCCTCGCGGCGGAAGCTCCCGACGCCGAATTCGCCGAGCGCCGCGATCACCCAGCCTTCGAGCGCGTGGACATAGCCCCCTGCGTCCCGCGCGCGGCGCTTCAGATCGAGCAGAACGTAGCCGATCGCCTGGCCGGGTCCATGATAGGTGTAACGGCCGCCACGCCCGGCGACGACGACTTCGAACTTCGGGTCGAGCAGTTCCGCGGCGGCGGCGCTGGTGCCTGCGGTATAGACCGACGGATGCTCGAGCAGCCAGATGAGTTCGGGAGCGCCTCCGTCCGAAATCGCGAGATTGCGCACGGTCATTTCCTCCAGCGCATCGCGGTACGGAACCAGCGCGGCGCTGCGGCGCAACTCGATATCGCCAGCCTTATCCATCGGCCGCGTTGCTGGCGGCATTCGCTGCGGTTATCAAGTGCTCCCGCGCAGGAGAGTACGATGAAATTCGACGGCAATCTCGCTTGGAAACAGGCATCGGCGCAAGTCTCGGCCAACCGGGACGTGCTGATCGCGCTGTCCGGCGTGTTCTTTCTCGTCCCTAGCCTGGCGCTGGCGCTGCTGATGCCGCAACCCGCGGCGCAAGCCGGCATGACCGCGGACCAGATGATGGCGGTGGCACGCGGCTATTATCTGCAGGCCTTGCCGTTCCTCATTCCGGTGCTGCTGCTCCAGGCGGTGGGAACGCTGGCGATGCTGACGCTGTTCACCGATCGGCGGCGGCCCACGGTCGCCGAAACGATACGCCAGGGCGCGATCGGCGTGATCCCCTATATTCTGAGCCAGCTCATGCTCGGGGTGCTGACGGCGATCGCCGCGATGGCCGTGGGCGCGCTTGCGGCACTCACCGGACTGGTGGCAGTGCTCGTCGTCGCCTTCGTGGTGGCAGCGGCGGTGGCGGTCTTCGTCGCGATCCGAATGTCGATGGTCGCGCCGGTGATCGCCGTCGAGGGTGTGCGCAACCCGATCACCGCGCTCGTCCGCTCGTGGCAGTTGACTGCGGGCAATGTCGGCCGGATCGCGCTGTTCTATCTGCTGATCGCGATCGGCTTCATCGTGATCGTGATGATCGTCTCGCTGCTGTTCGGCATCGTCATCGCGCTGGTGGTGAAGGGCGATCCGGCGTTGATCGCACAGCAGCTCGTAAAGGCGGTATTGGGCGCGGGGCTCACCGTCTATCTGGTGGCGATCCTGGCGGCGGTGCACCGGCAGGTCGCAGGTCCCTCGGCCGGGGTCGACGCCGCGAAGTTCGAGTGATTCAGCCCTCGCCGGGCTCCTGCTTCCAGCCCCAGAACAGGAAGCACGGCAGCACGTTGCGCCACTCGAAGCCCTTGTCGATGCGGTTGAAGAACGGCGTCATGAAATCGCGCGCGGCAGCGGTGAACTGATAGACCAGGAACGCGCCGCCGGGGCGGATCACGCGGAAGGTCGCCTCGGCAATGGCAGGCCCGATCCCGTCGGGCAGCGTCGAGAACGGCAGGCCCGAAAGAACGTAATCAGCATGGTCATGCCCATGCGCGCGCACGATCGCCTCGACGTCGGCGGCCGATCCATGGACCGCGGAGAACCGGTTGTCGCTGATCGTACGCTTGAGATAGTCGATAAACAGCGGATTGGTGTCGATCACGATCAGCAATCCATCGCGCCGCATCCGGTCGAGCACCGGGCGGCAGAACGTGCCGACGCCGGGACCGTATTCGACGAACACCTTGCACGCATCCCAGTCGACCGGCGCGAGCATCTTGGTGATCGTGTAGCGCGAGGACGGGATGATCGAGCCGACCATCACCGGATGCTCGATAAAGCCCTCGACAAACACGCCCCACGGCCCGAGCATCGACATGATCCTGCGCCTCAGGCGCTGTGCGGGCGCACCCTTGGCCTTTGGACGGGCCAACTCGGAACTGGTCATGCGCAGGGATGCCTCGTGTCATCAGGTAGGGGCCGTGAAGCGCCGCGCACTCGCAGATTCGCATCCCCAAGGCAAGCATGAGCGGGCTAAGCTGTGGGACGATCAGAGGATTTCGCGCACCAGATCCTGCGGCCTGCACAGCCGCGCGCCTTTCTCGGTCTCAACCAGCGGGCGCTCGATCAGCCTGGGCTGGGCGACCATCGCGCCGAGCACGGTGGCATCGTCGGCTTGCGGCAGGCCCCGCTCCTCGGCGTCGGTGCCGCGCAGGCGCAAACCCTTTTGCGGCGTGATCCCGGCGTCGCGGTACAGCTGGGCGAGCTTGTCGGCACTCGGCGGCGTCTTGAGATATTCGACCACGGTCAGCTCGACGCCCGGCGTCTCCTCGAGAATGGCCTTGGTCTTGCGCGAGGTGCCGCAGTCGGGGTTGTGCCAGATCGTCGCCTTCATCGCCGTCTCCTTATCGCAGTCAGGGCCTCAGCTGCCGCCGTAGCGCACTCCGATCCACAGCGTGCGCGGCGTGCCGAGATCGATCGAGCCCGCCTGGTTGCGGGTGACGACGGTCTCGTCGGTCAGGTTCTCGGCGCGTAGGATAAGATGGAAGCCCCTCGCAAGCGGAAGCTCGGCGAAAGTATCGAGCGTGGTCGCCTCGCGCAGGCTGTCGGTCTGCAGATCGTCTTCGTACTGCGCTCCGACATGCTGGAGCGTGGTGGAGAACTTCCAGCCTTCGCGCGGCTTCCAGGCGAGCGTTGCGCTGGCGGCGATCTTCGGCGTCTGCGCCGGGCGCTGGCCATTGAGCGCAATCGCGATGCCGCTCGCCTCGACCCTGGCATGAGTCAGAGCGAGCGATCCATCGAGCGAGACCGTCCCGAGATGAACTTGTGCGCCCAGCTCCAACCCGCGCGCATGGATCGCATCGACGTTCTCGCGCATCTTGAGGTTGGTGCCGATCGTGACGTTGGCGATCGCGTGCTTTACCCGGTTGTCGAACGCGGTGGCCGAGAGCGACAGCCACATCGCCGGCGCGAAATCGATGCCGCCTTCATAGCCGCGAAGCTCCTCGTTGCGCAGCGCAGCGTTGGCCTGAGTCGTCACCGGGAACACCACGAACGGCCGGTACAGCTCGTTGAGCGTGGGCTGGCGCATCCCCTCGTACGCCGATCCGCGCAGCGAGACCCCGCCGCCGAGCCGCAGCACCGCGCCGCCGCGAAACGATCCGTCCCAGCCGCTGCGATTGGGGAACAGCGTGTCGGTGGTGACGACGCCTGCGGGCGTGGTCACGTGGTAATGCCCGTCGAGGATCGCCCAGCGATCGGCGCGCGCACCGGCGGTCAGCGACAAGCGACTGATGGTCCAGTCATCCTCGGCATAAAGCCCGATGTCGGTGTTGCGCCCGCCCGCGCGGCGCCGCGCGGTGATCTTGCCGGCGGTGTAGGGCTGCTCCTGCAGTTCGCCCTGCGCGATGCGCACGTCGGCGCCGAGCTTGACGACGTGGTTGTG
>CAJCHR010000430.1 GCA_903970225.1 Actinobacteria bacterium 21-64-8
GCAATCACGGCGGCGTCGTAAAGCTCGCGGTCGGTGCGATCGGCGTGGTCTTCGGCGATATCGGCACGAGTCCACTGTACGCGATGCGCGATACGTTCGCGGGCCATCACCGCCTGCCGCTCGATACGCTGCACATCTACGGCATCGTCAGCCTGATGTTCTGGTCGATGATGGTGATCGTGACGATAAAGTACGTCAGCATCATCATGCGCGCCGACAATCACGGCGAGGGCGGCAGCCTCGCGCTGCTCGCGCTGATCAGCGGCACGATGAAGGGCGCGCGGGTCAAGAGATCGGTGATCCTGCTCGGCGTGTTCGCGACCGCTTTGTTCTACGGCGATAGCATGATCACGCCCGCGATCTCGGTGCTGTCCGCGATCGAGGGCCTTTCGGTTTACGAGCCCGCTCTGGGTCACGCGGTGGTGCCGCTGGTGGTCGGCATTCTGGTGTTCCTGTTCCTGATCCAGAGCCGCGGAACGGCGCGTGTCGCAAGCATGTTCGGGCCGATCATGCTCCTATATTTCGCGACGATCTCGGTGCTGGGCCTGATCAGCATCGCCGCCAAGCCGGACGTGATCGAGGCGCTGAGCCCGCATCATGCCGCCGCGCTGTTTCTCGACGATCCCTACCGCGGCTTCCTCGCGCTCGGCTCGGCAGTGCTCGCAGTGACCGGCGCCGAGGCGCTCTACGCTGACATGGGCCATTTCGGGCGCAATCCGATCCGTGTCTCGTGGCTGGTGTTCGTGCTGCCTGCGCTGGTGCTCAACTACCTCGGACAGGCCTCGCTTCTGATGCGCCACCCGCATGCACTGGTGAGCCCGTTCTACTTCCTCGCGCCCAGCTGGTTCCAGTGGCCGCTGCTGTTGATCGCCAGCTCGGCGGCAGTGATCGCCAGTCAGGCGGTGATCTCTGGCGCGTTCTCGGTCACGCAGCAGGCGATCCAGCTCGGCTTCATGCCGCGCATGACGATCCGCCATACCAGCCTGCAGGAAGGCCAGATCTACATCCCGTCGATCAACTTCATGCTGATGGGCGCGGTGATCATCCTCGTGCTGGTGTTCCAGCGCTCGTCGAACCTGACCGCGGCGTACGGTATCGCGGTGACCGGCGCGATGATGATCGACAACTTCCTGCTCGCGGTGGTGCTGGCCAACTTGTGGAAGTGGAAGAAGCGCTACGGCATTCCGCTGCTGCTGACGTTCTTCGCGCTGGACGGCGCATATCTCGCCGCGAACCTGACCAAGATCCCCGACGGTGGATGGGTGCCGCTGACGATGGGCGTCGCGATCTTCACGCTGCTCACCACCTGGTCGAAGGGCCGGATCCTGATGCGCGAGAACATGACCGAGGGCACGATGCCGATCGAGGTCTTCGCCAAGAGCGCGCATTCCAGCGCCGCGCGCGTGGCGGGCACCGCGATTTTCATGACCGCCAACACGCATGGCGTGCCCAGCGCGCTGCTGCACAACATCAAGCACAACAAGGTGCTGCACGAGCGCGTGGTGATCCTCACCGTCAAGATCCAGAACGTGCCTTATGTCGAGGACAGCAAGCGCTTCGAAGTGGTGGATCTCGGCAATGGGTTCTACCGCCTCAAGCTAGGCTTCGGTTTCCTTGAGGAGACCGATGTGCCCGAGGCGCTCAAGACGGTATCGGTCTGCGGCGCGCCGTTCGAGATGATGAAGACCAGCTTCTTCCTCTCGCGCCAGACCCTGATCGCTTCGGCCAAGCCCGGCATGGCGATCTGGCGCGAGAAGCTGTTCGCCTGGATGCTGCGCAACGCGGCGAGCGCGATGAGCTTCTTCCGCCTGCCGACGAACCGCGTGGTGGAGCTCGGGAGCCAGGTCGAGATTTAGCTGACAGCGCTTCGGATCGTTGTCATTGCTGCCGCTCTTCGAACGTAGATGGGTTGGAACGTGGCCGATCTTTGGAGCAATTCAAACGAGCGGCGCGGGTTGCCGATTATTGCTAAATACATGCGGGCTTTGTCCGAGAATTGGATACCTGGATATCTGTTTAGAGGCCATGCAGACGGGCGGTGGCGTTCCATTCCATCTGCATTTCGCCAAAATGCAGTTGGAATAGAGAGCGAATTCCAACTCTCTTATTGGAAGCAAACAGCTCAACGGTTAGCCGTGCCACGGCCTGCGGACGATATAGAGTATCTTGCTTTAGCACAACACTATGGTGTTCCGACGGCGTTACTCGACTGGACGAGTAACCCTCTCATTGCGTTATTTTTTGCAACCTTGCCGGAAGGAAATGCATCCGGACACGTACTGCAGATACACGAGTTCCATTTTTTGGTGTGTGAATACACTTTGATGGTTCAGCCATTTGCAAGTGAACGAGGGAAGCCGCTGCTTTTCAACTCTTCTGCGATGAATGTCCGCTCGGCTGCACAAGACAGCTATATGTCGCTTCACACGAAGGACGAAAAACCAATGCCGACAAAGGTAGTTTTTGAGATTACATCCGATGAAAAAATTTTTGTACAGTCATCTCTTAGAATATTTGGATTTACTCCTGATCGCGTCTTCGCTGACTTAGGAATAGCTGCGAGCTTGTTCAAAGAAGGTCTCATCGCGGAGCGAGAAGGCTGACGCCTAATTGGCGCTGGCAAAAGCAGACACGGCGGATTGCTGCTATGACTTGGTAAGGAGGGTCTTCCGGTGAACCTTCCGCTCGCCCGCGCATTGCTCTCCGCAAAGGAGAACACTGCGATGGCGAAGTTCGGATACAAGCTGATGACCGAGGAGCACGGGCCCAAGGCGCTCGTCGAGAACGCGGTGCGCGCGGAAGCGGCCGGGTTCGATTTTGCGGCCGCATCGGATCACTTCCACCCCTGGCTCGAGGCGCAGGGCCATGCGCCGTTCGCGTGGAGCGTGCTCGGCGCGATCGCGCATGCGACCTCGACGATGGGCATCGCGACCGGGCTGACCTGTCCGATCATCCGCTATCACCCCGCGATCATCGCACAGGCCGCGGCGACGATCGCGGTGATGAGCGATGATCGCTTCACGCTGGCGGTCGGCGCGGGTGAGCGGCTCAACGAGCATGTCACCGGTGAGCGCTGGCCTTCGATTCCCGAGCGTCACGAGATGCTGGGGGAGGCGATCGATATTTTCCGGGCACTATGGAAGGGCGGCGTGCACACCTTGATAGGCGACTACTTCGTGGTCGATCACGCGCAGCTTTATGACGTTCCGAACAAGCCGATCCCGATCGTCGTCGGAGTCAGCGGCGAGAAGTCGATCGCACTCGCGGCCGACAAGGCGGACGGAATGATGGCGACCGAACCGGAGTCCGAACTGACCAAAGGCTATGCCAAGGCTGGCGGCAAGGGGCCGGTCTACGGCGAGGTCACATTGGCCTGGGCTCCGAGCGAGGAGGAGGGCCTCCAGCTCGCGCGCGAACGGTTCCGCTTTGCCGCGCTTGGCTGGCCCGCGATGAGCGAACTGCCGACCGTTGCGGCGTTCGAATCGGCGACCAAGACCGTACGGCCCGAAGATATGGGCGAGACGATCTCCGCGGGGCCTGATGTGGCCACGCACGTCGCGGCGATCCGCAAGTACGTCGAGGCCGGCTTCGACCACGTCGCGATCGTGGGCGCGGGCGACGATCAGGCCGGCTTCATCGCGTTTTGCGAGAAGGAGTTGCTGCCGGAACTGCGCAAGCTTGGCTAACGAAAGAAGCGGGCGGCGCTGTACCCGGCGCCGCCTATTCGTGCGGCAGGTCGCCCACAGCTTGTTCCTTCGCCTCGCCCGAAAGACCGTTCTTCATCAGGAACGGCAGGTGCGCGAAGGTGAACAGGAACGACAGCGGCAGGAACACGAACAATTTGGCCTTGAGCCAGGCGCCGAACGTGAACCACGCGTCGTTTGCGAACACCTCGTTCAGGCCTGCCAGGCACAGGAAGAAGATCCCCCAGTTGCGGCTGAGCACGATCCAGCCATGCTCGGACAATCCATCGAACGCGGCTTCGAGCAGGATCTTGAGCGTGGGTTTCCCGCGAAGCCAGCCGGCGAGCAGCACCACCGCGAACAGCAGATAGACCGCGGTTGGCTTGTGACGGATCCACACCGGGTTCTGGCTGTAGACGGTCAGTGCGCCGAACCCGATTACGAGAACGGCGGTCACCCACAGCATCGGCGAGATGCGTCCGAGCAGCCACTTCGATGCACAGAGCGCGACCACCGTCGCGATCATGAACGCGGTCGTGCCCTTGATCACCGCGGCGACCTCGGCGATCGGCGCATCGCCTGCAGGGCGCGCCAGGCGATAGGCGATGAAGAACACCAGCACCGGACCGTAATCGATCGCGATGTTGATCCAGCCGGACTTGGCGGGCTTGGTGGGCGCCCCCGGGGCCATCACGCGATGCCCGCGATCACGCGCGCGACCAGGTCTGGGTCGAACGGGCGCAAGTCGTCGATCCGCTCGCCCACGCCGATCGCGTGGATCGGAAGACCGTATTGCTCGGCCGCCGCGACGAGTACGCCGCCGCGGGCGGTGCCATCCAGCTTGGTCATGATCAGGCCGGACACGCCGGCCACCTCCTTGAAGATTGCGATCTGGGAAAGCGCGTTCTGGCCGTTGGTTGCATCGAGCACGAGCACGACGTCGTGCGGCGCCTCGGGATTGAGCCGCCCGAGCACGCGGCGGATCTTGGCCAGTTCATCCATCAACTCGCGCTTGTTCTGCAGGCGCCCGGCGGTGTCGACGATGAGCACGTCGGTACCCTCGGCCGTCGCGCGCTTGACCGCGTCGAACACGATGCTCGCCGGATCTCCGCCTTCGGCGCCGCGCACGAGTGGGACGCCGATCCGCTCGGCCCAGACTGCGAGCTGGCCGATGGCTGCGGCGCGGAACGTGTCGCCGGCCGCGAGCATCACCGAATAGTCCTGCTCCTGGAACAGATTTGCCAGCTTTGCGATGGTCGTGGTCTTGCCCGACCCGTTCACGCCGATCACCAGGATCACCTGCGGGCGCGGGAATGCGACGATCTCGAGCGGCTTGGCCACGGGGCGCAGGATCGCGGCGATCTCGGCAGCCACGGTTTCCTTGATCGCCTGCTCGTCGGCGCCGCGCTCGAAGCGGGCGGCTGCCAGGCTCTCACGGATGCGCGCGGCGGCGCGCGGGCCGAGATCGGTGAGGATCAGAGCATCCTCGAGCTCATCGAGCTGCGCATCGTCGAGCCTGGTCGATCCGACGATGCCCGAGAGGTTTTCGGTCAGCCGCTCTGACGTCTTGCGGAAGCCGCCGAACAGGCGCTGCGTCCAGCTGTCGCCGGAGCCTGTAGGGGCAGCGGTTTCGTCGCTCATGCGAGCAGGCCTTGTTCGATGCGGGTGGGCGTGATGGTCATGATCTGGCCGGCAGGTGCGCCTTGGGGCAGGCGCACGCGCGCGAAGTTCGGTGCATGGCCGGTGCCGTCGCGCTCCGCCAGGACTTCCAGCGGAGTGCCGATGAGGGTGCTTTCCCAGGCATCGCGTTCCGCTGCGACGGCGGCGCGCAGTTCGGCGGCGCGCGCTTTGACCGTTGCGGGCGCGAGTTGCGGCATCCGCGCGGCGGGGGTGCCGGGACGGGGCGAGTAGGGGAAGACATGACCGTGGACGATGCCGAGTTCGCTCACGATCGAGAGGTTGGCGGCGTGCATCGCGTCGGTCTCGGTCGGAAAGCCGGCGATGAGATCGGCGCCGACTGCGATGTCGGGCCGGCGCGCTTTCAGCCGTCCGACCAGCGCGATTGCATCTGCGCGCGAATGGCGCCGCTTCATGCGCTTGAGGATCATGTCGTCGCCCGATTGGAGCGAGAGATGGAGGTGCGGCATTAGGCGTGGCTCGCCGGCGATCAGATCGAACAACCTGCCGTCGATCTCGATCCCGTCGAGCGAGGAGAGTCGCAGGCGATCGAGCTTGGGGAATGCTTCGAGGATTGCGGCAACCAGGCTGCCGAGACGCGGTTCGCCGGCGAGATCATGGCCCCACGAGGTGAGGTCCACGCCGGTCAGCACCATTTCACGCGCGCCGGCGCCGAGATGGCGCTCGATATCGCGCAGCACCTCGGCGACCGATGCCGAGCGGCTGGAGCCACGGCCCTGCGGGATCACGCAAAAGGTGCAGGCATGGTCGCAGCCATTCTGGACCGGCACGAACGCGCGGGTGTGCGCGACATGCGGCGCAAACGGTCGCGCGGGCACGTTCCAGGCGCGCGCATCGAGCTTGGCCGCGTTGGCGATCAGGCCATCGACTTCGGGCATCGCGCCGAGTGCCTCACGCTCGACCTCGGCCGCGCAGCCGGTGACGAGCAGGCGCGCGTGAGGGCGTGCCTTTCGGGCACGGCGGATCGTCTGGCGGGTCTGGCGCACCGCCTCGGCAGTGACCGCGCAGCTGTTGACAACGATCAGGTCACGTTCCCCGGACAACAGCGCGCGCAGGCTCTCGCTTTCGGCGAGGTTGAGGCGGCAACCGAGCGACAGGACTTCGACGGTCAAGCGTGAACCCCGAAATCGTCGGTCTCGAAGCTTCCGTGGAAGCTGATCGCGGCGGGGCCGGTCATGATGATGTGCCCGTCCGTCTCACGCCATTCGATGGTCAGCACGCCGCCGGGCAGAGCCACCGCCACACGCCGGTCGGTGAGCCCTCGCCGTATCGCCGCGACGGCGGTGGCGCAGGCGCCGGTGCCGCAGGCACGCGTGAGCCCCGCGCCGCGCTCCCAAACGCGAAGGCGGATCGCATCGCGCGCAGTGACTGTCGCGAGGTTGACGTTGACTCGCTCGGGAAACAGCGGGTCATGCTCGATCGTCGGCCCGAGCCGCTCGAGATCGACGGCGTCCGCATCATCGACGAAGAATATCGCATGCGGGTTGCCGACGTTGACCGCGGCCGGGTCACCGAGTTCATCCCAGCCGACCGGCATCGTGAGCGTATCCATCGGGTACGCGAGAGGGATCGCGTTCCAGTCGAAGCGCGGCGAGCCCATGTCGACCGCGATACCGTCACCCTCGGGCGCGATGCTAAGCAGGCCGCCGAGCGTCTCGACTCTTGCGGATGCGCCGTGAAGCAGGCCCACGGCGCGCGTCGCATTTCCGCAAGCCTCGACCTCGCCGCCGTCGGCGTTGAAGATACGCATGCGGAAGTCGGCCGCATCGGATGGCTCCAGCAGGATCAACTGGTCGCAGCCGATGCCCAGATGCCGGTCCGCAATGGCGGAGGCGAGCGCGCCCGACATCACGGGCAGTGCCTGCGCGCGCCCGTCGAGCACGACGAAGTCATTGCCGAGACCGTGCATCTTGGTGAAGGGAACGCGCATGTGCCGCGCATCTAAGCGCGGGGGCGGGCGGCGTCCAGTCTGCGCGGTTTGTCGAGGTTAGGGATAGCGCGAACCTATTTCTTCAACCCGATCTC
>CAJCHR010000431.1 GCA_903970225.1 Actinobacteria bacterium 21-64-8
CTTGTCGCGCACGCCCAGCTGGTCGATCAGCTCGCCCTTGACGTCGCCGAACGCATAGTGGTTCAGCTTGCTCAGGTCCTTGTGCTCACGGCGCCATGCCAGTTTCACGAATTCGTTGTCCACGCTGCCGCCCAGCAGGACCGCGTCGCGCTCTGCGAAGTCGTTCGCCAGCTTGCCGAATTCGACGATTTCCGTCGGGCACACAAAGGTGAAGTCCTTCGGGTAGAAGTAAATGATCTTCCACTTGCCCGGGAACGACTGTTCGGTGATTTCTTCGAACGCCGACACGCCGTTTTCTTCGTGATTGTTGAAGCCCGGCTTGGCTGCGGTGACGGTGAAAGCTTCGAGTTTGTCGCCAACGGTTTTCATGCGGAATACTCCTGTGAAAGGTTGCCAATGAGTTGGAAATACAGCCTGTTCAAGCTACCTGCTCGCTGTAACGAATACGTTACACACACATAATTATAACTCTATTGATGCATCGCAGCAATAGCTTTTAACTAACAAGTCGGATAGTTTTTCTTCACTGCGCCGATAGCCGGTTCAAATGTCACCCTTTCCGAACCTTTCACGGCAAGACCGTTGCGCGGCGGGAAAATGCGATCATGCGCTGCAGCATGCGTCATTGGGGACGCGGAAGCCGCAGCCGGTGTTTCAGGCGCCTTTGGCGAGCGGAAACTCGATCGTGACTTCGAGTCCCGGGCCGGGGGTCCGGTTGCGCAGGCGCAGACCGCCCCGATAGCGGCCCACCAGGCGTTGCACGATCGCCATGCCGAGGCCCGTGCCATTGGCCTGGGTACGGGCCGAATCGACCCGGTAGAACGGCCGGGTCACGAGGGCCAACTGGTCTTCCGGAATTCCCGGTCCTTCGTCGACCACGGACAGTTCGACCCGCGAATGCGACACGCGCGTCTCGAGGATCACGTGCGGAATGCCATCGCCTTCGCTCAGCCCATACTTGCGCGCGTTCTCGAGCAGGTTGCCGATCACGCGCCGCATATCGGTTTCGTCGGCCTCGATGACCGCCGACGGCGCCAGACGCGTGATCAGGCGCATGCCGTCTTCGGACGACATGCGCGCCGCCAGTTCCTGGGCGATCACGGAGAGGTCGACCGGTTCCGGGACGCGTTGCACCGGGCGCGCGTAATCGAGGAAGCGGCCGATGATCATGTCCATCTGCTCGATGTCGTCGACCATCGCGTCCTTGGTGGTCTGATCCGACGGACTCATTTCGGTTTCGAGCCGCAGACGGGCAAGCGGGGTGCGCAGGTCGTGCGAGATGCCCGCCAGCATGAGCGCCCGGTCGGCCTCGAGCTGTTCGAGGTCCTGCACCATCTGGTTGAAGCTGCGGTTGGTTTCGGCGGCGACGCCCATGCCGCGCTCGGGCAGCGGCTCGGGCGATTGTCCCGAGCCCACCTTGCGGGCCGCCATGGCGAGCCGCGCAAACGGCCGGTTCACCAGACTCGTGATGAAGGCCGCGCCGAACAGCGACAGCGCCAGCGCGAACACCCCCCAGCCGGCCCATTGCAGGCCCGTGGCGTTGTCGAGCTGATCGCGGTCGAGCGCCACCCAATAGTCGTCATCGTCGATCTTGAAGCTGATCCACACGCCGGGGATGTCGTTGACCGATTGCGCAATCACCGTGTCGTCGCCGAGGCGCCCGCGGATGTCGTGTTCGATCAACCGGTTGAGCGACTCGTCAGGCTGCAGCTTGTACTTGTCGGTGGTTTCGCGCGGGTACACGCGCACCCCTTCATTGCTCTCCAGATCCTGCAGCAACGCGCGCCGCAGGTCGGGATCGGAATAGAGGAGTGCGGTTCGCGTGAGCTTGACGATGGCGACGAGCTGCAAGGCCACGCGCTGCGCGCGCGGCTCGCGTTCGATCACCCGGAAGCTCTGGAACCAGGCGGCGAGACTGACTGCGATCAACAGTGCGATCAACAGAAAGGTCCGCCAGAAAAGGCCGCCGAACGCGAGCGTCAGGAGGCGCCGGTCGATCCGCATGGGCCCTTCTTATCTGAAAACAGAAACGGAAAGCGCGAACAAGCTCAGGCTGCGCCGTCGGGAATGAACACGTAGCCAAGACCCCAGACGGTCTGGATGAAGCGCGGGCTGCCCGGATCGGGTTCGATCAGCTTGCGCAGACGCGAGATCTGCACGTCGAGGCTGCGGTCGAACACTTCGTATTCGCGGCCGCGCGCCAGTTCCATCAGCTTCTCGCGCGACAGCGGCTGACGCGGATGACGGGCAAACACCTTCAGCACGGAGAACTCGCCGGTGGTCAGCGGGATTTCCTGGCCGGCCTTGGTCAGCGTCCGGGTAGCGAGGTTGAGCGCGAATTCGCCGAACTCGAAGACCTCGGTGGTCTCGGACGGCGCACCCGGCAACTCGGACGGCGACTGGCGGCGCAGCACCGCGTGAATCCGTGCCACCAGCTCGCGCGGGTTGAACGGCTTGGGCAGATAGTCGTCAGCGCCCATCTCGAGGCCGACGATACGGTCCACATCCTCACCCTTGGCCGTGAGCATGATGATCGGCGTGCGGTCGTTGCTGCCGCGCAGACGCCGGCAGATCGACAGCCCGTCTTCACCCGGCAGCATCAGGTCGAGCACCAGCAGGTCGAAACGTTCACGCACCCAGAGCTTGTTCATTGACGGCGCGTTTTCGGCGACGTAGACGTTGAAGCCCTGTTCGCCAAGATAGCGGCGTAGCAGATCGCGCAGACGCGGATCGTCATCGACGACGAGGATTTTCGAAGGGTTTTTGGTTTCCATG
>CAJCHR010000432.1 GCA_903970225.1 Actinobacteria bacterium 21-64-8
CGGGGCCGAGGCGACGCTGTTCGCGGCGGCGCGCCAGCTCATCGACGAGGGCCTTTGCGCGGTGCCCGACGCGCCGATCGACTGAGCCGGTCAACAATTGCGCCGCTCACGCTCAAGCCGAAGCGGCGCGGCTGCCCGATAGCAGGCGCATGAACGTAGACACTCTGATTTCGGGCGCGATCCTGATCACGATGAACGAAGGCCGCGAGGTCTTCATGGACGGCGCCATCGCCATCACCGGCGACCGCATCGTCGCGGTGGGCCGGCGCGAGGACGTCGAGGCTGAGGTCACGCCTCGCGAGACGATCGACGGACGCGGGTTCGTCGCGACCCCGGGCTTCGTCAACACGCACGTCCACATCACCGAGCCGCTGATCAAGGGCTACACGCCCGAGGCATTGCCGTTCGACGAAGGGCTGATGCGCTGGACGATCCCGCTTTACGAGGGCCAGACCGTCGAGGAACAGGGCGTGGGCGCGCGGCTCGCGATCCTGTCGATGCTGCGCACCGGCACGACGACGTTCCTCGAAGCCGGCACGATGATCGCGTTCGACGAGATCATGGCCGCGATCGAGGGCACCGGCATCCGCGGGCGCACCGGGCGCTGGACGCTCGACCGCGCGTTCGATCCCGCGCAGGACCAGGCCGGCCTGACCGAGACGGCCGCTTCGGCGCTGGCTGAAGACGTCGCGCGCTACCCCGACGACGGCCGCCTGATCGCCGCGTGGCCCAACCTGATCGGCCACCAGACCGCAACCGACGAATTGTGGCGCCGCGCCAAGGCGATCGCCGACGAGAACAACCTCGGCATCTCGGCCCACATGGGCCCGGCCAGCAACGACGACGCATGGTACCGCGCCAACGAAGGCCATGGCCCGATCGAGCACCTCGATGCGATCGGCGTGCTTGGGCCGAACATCAACCTCGTGCACATGGTCCACATCTCCGCCGAGGAAGTGCCGCTGCTCGCCAAATCTGGGACCAATGTCACCTATTGCCCCGGTGCTTCGCTCAAGGGCGGCTACGGGGGCAGCGCGATCGGCCTGTTCCCCGAGATGTACGAGGCCGGGGTCAACCTCGCGCTCGGCACCGACGGGTCGGACACGCACGACATGATGCGCATGATCACGACGATGGCCGGCCTGTTCAAGGACGCGCGGATGGATACGCACCAGTTCCCCGCGCACCAGCCGCTCGAGATGGCGACTCTCGGTGGCGCGAAGGCGATGGGGCTGGCCGACCAGATCGGCAGTCTCGAAGTCGGCAAGAAGGCCGACATCGTGCTGCATGACACCAACCGGCCCGAGTGGCGCCCGCTCAATCATCCGATCAACCAGCTGGTCTGGTCAGCCGACGGCAGGGGGGTGCACAGCGTCTGGGTCGACGGGGTGCGCGTGGTCGACGCGTTCCGCTGCACCACGATCGACGAACCGGCACTGCTCATCGAGGCGCAGGCCGCGGGCGAAGCGAACATCGCGCGTTCGGGCCTGCCGCTGCTCTGCGCGTGGCCGATCATCCAGTAAGCGCTGCGAGACCAAGATAATGGAATACGAAACCCTTACCGTCACCACCGTCACGCCGCAGATCGGCGGCGAGGTCTCGGGCATCGACCTGACCGGGCCGCTCAGCGACGCGCAAGTCGCGGACCTGCACCGCGCGCTCGACGATCGGCTGGTATTGTTCTTCCGCGACCAGCCGCTCGATCACGCGGCGCACATCCGCTTCGCCAAGCTGTTCGGCGGCATCCACATCGCGCCGAGCACCGCACCGTGGCAGGCCCCCGGCCATCCCGAAGTCACGATCATCCATGCCGACGCCGATTCGACGTTCGTCGCGGGCGAGGACTGGCACTCGGACATGAGCTGCGATCCCGAGCCACCGCTCGGCTCGATCCTATACCTCCACACCGTCCCGCCGACCGGCGGTGATACCGTTTTCTCCAACATGTACTCGGCTTACGATACGCTGTCCGACCGGATGAAAGCGCATCTCGAAGGGCTGACCGCGATGCACGATTCGGTGGTCGGCTTCGGCGGGATCACGCCCGAGGGGATGAAGCTGCCACGCAATAGCCACCCGGTGGTGCGCGTGCATCCCTCGACCGGGCGCAAGGCGCTCTACGTCAACCGCGGCTTCACCACCTATATCGAGGGTATCCCGCGCAAGGAGAGCGACGCACTACTCGCCTACCTGTTCGACCATGTGCAGCAGCCCGCGTTCCAGTGCCGCTTCAGCTGGAAGCCTCACTCGATCGCGTTCTGGGACAACCGCTGCGCGCAGCATTCGGCGATCTGGGACTACTTCCCGCAAACCCGATCGGGCTTCCGCGTGCAGGTCACGGGCGACACGCCGCGTTGACCGCCGCACGCGCGGCGATGGCTTTGCCGGCGCGGCCGATCCTCGTCCTCGCGGCGGTCTCAGCCGTGCTGATCCTCGCGCAGTCGATCGTCTTCGCCGCGCTCGGCATCGCGCTGTACGCGATGGGGCAGACGCTGCACCTCTCCGCCGCGCAGACCGGGGTCGCCTACACCGTACAGGTAGTCGCCTGCTGCCTCGCCGCGATCTGGCCAGTGCCGCTGATCCGCTCGATCGGCGCGAGCCGCACGGTGCTGGCGGGCCTCGCGGTGCTGACCATCGGCTGCCTGGTGCTATGGCGCACGGACGGTGCGGGGCAGCTCTATCTCGGCACCGCGCTGGCAGGCGCAGGCTTCTCACTGTGCGCCAACACGCCGGGAACCTATCTCGTCTCTGGCTGGAGCGGCGCCAGGGCCGGACGAAACATCGGCATCTACATGATGATCGGCATGGCTGGGAACGCCGCCGGGCCGCCGGTCGCGCAGGCGATCATCGCCGGTTCGGGCTGGCAGGTCTACTGGTTGGCTTGCGCCACCGCGACCGCGCTGATGGCGTTCGTCGCGGCCGCAGCGCTGCGCGATCCGCCTGCTGGCGCGACCGACGCGCAGCCGGCCTCATGGCTCAGGGACCTGGGCGGCCTGCTCGTCTCGCCGCGCTTCGCGCTGCTGGCGACCGCGACGGTCGCGACGCAGCTGTGCATGGTCACGGTGTTCAGCGTCGCGCCCGCGCACCTGGCACAGGCCGGCTGGTCCGACGCGCTCGCCGCGCGGCTGCTCGGGGTCGAGGGGCTGGCGGCGACGGTGGTGACGGGACTTGCGGGCGCGCTCACCGCCCGCGTTCCGGCACGGCAGTTGCTGCTATGGTCTATGGCGGGCGAGGCGCTGGGGATGGGGCTGCTCGCATGGGGCGCGAACCTGCCGGCGCTGTACGGCTTCGCGGTCCTGCTGGGCAGCGGCATCGGCGCGGGAACGCTGGCGGTGACGCTGCTGCTCATGAACTATTTCGGCAACGCGCGCGGATCGGCCGGGCTCGGCGCGGTCTGGACGCTTGCCGGACTCGCGGCATTGGGCCCGTGGCTGGCAGGGCTCAGCGCGGATGCGACGGGCGGCTATACGCTCGTGCTTGCCGGGCTCGGCGCATTGCTGGTGCCGGTGACCGGCGCCTGCCTGCTGCTGCCGCGCGAGAGCTGTTAGCCGCGTATTCTGCTGCCCCCCGGCTGTGGGATGATTTCGGAGCACGCTTGACCGACCGTTACTCGTCACCCTGAACCTGTTTCAGGGTCCATTCCTCCGCGCGCACAGTCTTGTCATCGACGCACCATCTACGCCCCGGGGCGCGCTTGGTGTTCACCTCTGGCAACGGCGTATCCGGCACGATGAATGCTGAAACAAGTTCAGCATGACGAGATCGATTATTACGGAAAGACGGAACAGAGTTCTCCCACCGGCCGCCCGAAAGGATCAGAAGCGGGCGGCCGGCGGGAGCGAGCAGGCGGGTGCCGCTCGAACGGGAATGGGCGCTACGACGTCAGCCGCGGCACCGCGATCTCGCGGATGCGGAAGTGGGCCTCGGGGTCTTCTTCCTGGCCGTCGCGGGTCTTCTCGCGCACTTGCACCACCGCGTTCTTGCCGAAGCCCGGCACGATCGGCCGCTTGCTCTTGCTCGAAAGCCAGATCCTGAGCAGGTGGCGCCTGCGCTGCGGCTCGGGCCAGTCCTCGAAAGCGGTGCGCGAATGGAGCGCGGTGTAGTTCGACAGCCACTGGATATCGCCGGGGCGGAAATCCATCGCGATCGCCATGCCCGGCTCGTAAGCGATGGCGTCGAACAGCTTTAGCACTTCGAGCTGGTCTTCGGTCAGCTTCGGCACGCCTGGATATTCCTGCGCGGTGACGATGTAGAGCGAACCGGCGTACATGCTGAACACGCCGTCCTTCATGCTCACCACCGGCGAGGTATACGTGTTCGACGGCGCGTTGTGGTCCTGCCGGCGCCAGTCCCAGTGAAACGGCTCGAGCAGCAACGGCGCGAGGTCGGGCCGCCGCTGAAGGATTTCGTTGTAGATCTGAGCGCCCGAGACAAGGCACGAAAGCCCGCCCTGCTTGGCGTGGCGCAGGCACATCAGCGTGACGATGTCTGAGCTGTCCGAATGATAGACCAGCTCGTCGCGGACCTTGGCGGACAGCGCGGTGGGATCAGCCATCGTCTTGTCGCTCGTCGCGTAGACGTGATCGAGCAGGTCGCCGAGTTCGCCGTGGCGGATCGGCTCGCCCATGTGCAGCCCGAGGATGTAGTAGATCGCGGCCGACAGTGCGTCGGAATAGTATTCCGAACGCAGGCCGCGCACCAGCAGGAAGCCGCGCCCGAAATCGACCTCCTGGCGCCACGCCTCGACCGCCTCGGCACAGACATCGAGCGGATACTCGGTGGCCTGTACGAAGCGCAGGTCCGGATCCTCGTCCATGAAGCGCTTGCCCAGCACTTCGAGTTCCTCGATCTGCGCGTCTGTGAGGTGGTAGATCCACTCCTCGCCCTTGAGCAGCTCGTCGCCGCGCCAGGCGACCGCGGTCTGGATCATCGAAGGCAGTTCGGTCACGCTCATGCCGGGTCCTTAAAACTCATTTGCGGGCGCATCATGCCCGAATTCACACCGGAAGACCTGGCCGTTGTCTTCCGCGAAGTCGATCGTGACAGGCCGCGGCGGCGCTCTCCCCCAACGGGAGCACCGCCGCGAACCCCGGCTCAGAACGTGTACTTGATCCCGCCGATGACCTGCCGCGGCGCGATGTAGGTGTTGAACACCTGGTGCGTGCCGTAGGGATCGGTGAAGCGGGAGTTGATCCCGTCCACGTTGAACAAATTGGTCACCGTCGCCGAGATCGAGAAGCCGGTGCCCTTGATGTCGTAGTTCGCGAAGAGATTGACCTGCTGGTAGTGCGGCGTGGAATCGACCGCATAGAGCTGGAACACGTTCGACTTGAAGCCGCCGCGATAGAGATACTGCGCGCGCAGCAGCAGTTCGCCGGGGCCGACCTCGCCGGTCCACGAACCCGCCACGCTGCCCTGTACCGTCGGCAGCGAGGGCACGTCATTGCCGTTGATGTTCTGATAAGCGGTCAGTCGGGCCTGATAAGCCTTGAAGAAATTCCCGTAGAACCCGCCCGTTCCGGGGTAGCCGGCTGCGACTTGCGCAGCCGTTGCGTTGGTCGGATCGAGTGCCTGCTTGTCCCCGACGAACTTTCCGTGGAGCAGCGACAGGTTGCCCTCGAGCCGCAGGTGATCCGTCACATGCCAGTCGGCTTCGGCTTCCACGCCGTAGATGTGCGCGCGCGGCCCGTTGTCGATACCGTAAGAGAACAGGATTGGATCATCATCGATGAACTGCATGTTCTTGTAGATGTAATAGAACCCGGAAACGTTCAGCTGCAGCGTGTTGTTGAAGAAGCGGTTCTTCGTGCCCACTTCGAAGGAATCCACGCTCTCCTGCTTGAACGTTCCCTGCACGCCGTAGGGATTGCCGAACGTCACGTACGAACCACTCTTCGCCGCGCCCGTGTTGATCCCGCCCGGCTTGTAGCCGCGGGTATAGCTTGCGTAGACCATGTTCTGCGGCGTGATCTGGTAATCGATCGCCGCTTTCCACGTCAGCTTGTGGCTGATCGAAGACGGCTTCGGCGTCGGCTGCAGATAGACGCCAGGCACGTCCCCCAAAGCCCCCCCGGAGACCGAGTCGCTGATGCCCACGTATTTGTCGTGGTTGTAGCGCAGTCCTGCCGTGAACGAGAGCTTGTCCGTCAGCTTGTATGTGCCCTGCCCGTAACCGGCGAAGGACTCGCGGGTGATGGCTGACAGTTCTGCGTACGTGAGCGTCTTCACGATCGGATCGTTGTAGGCCGTGTTCTGCGGCAGCGCGGCGTTCAGCCCGTCACCCGAACTGGAGCTGAATTCGTTGATGTAGCTGCCGTTCCGCGAATGCAGGTACACGCCCCCGATGATCCACTTGAACGGACCGGTGTTGTCAGACGCCAGGTTGTATTCCTGCGTGAACGACTTGGTCGTCTGCTGCCACAATGCGATGTGATCGTAGCGCGCACCGTATGTGTTGATGCCCTGGAATTGCGGGAACAGCGTGGTGTTGAGACCGTCACCGTCCCATGACTGCTTCGACAGCACCTTCTGGTAGCTGGTGATCGAGCTGAAGATCGCGCCGCCCAGGTTGAACTTGATCACGCCGTAGTAAAGCTGGGTGCGGACATAGCTCTTGCCCGGATAGTCCTGCGTGACCTCGCGAGGATCCGGATTGGGATCGAGCACGTTCTTCTGCTCGGACGCGTTGTTGTTGCCGCGATACTGGATCGTGCTGAGCAGCACGCTGACCGTATCGTTCGGCGTCCACTTGAGCGAGGCCTTGCCGCTGATGTCGTTGGCATTGCTGAGCGGGTAATTCGGCTGACCAACCACATCGGTCGCATGGGCATAGCCGTCATGCTTCATGTACTGAATCGCGCCGCGCACCGCCAACGTGTCGGTGATCGGTATGTTGATTGCGCCGTCCGCTTTCTTGTAGTTGTAGTTGCCGTAACCGACATCGGCATAGCCCGACATCTTGCTAGCGTCGGGCTGGATCGAGACAACGTTGATCGTGCCGCCGGTCGAGCCCTGGCCGTACATCGTGCCCTGCGGCCCGCGCAGCACCTCGATCTGGCCGACATCGACGAACGCGGCGTTCGCTGCGATCGAGTTGAAGATGTAGACCCCGTCGATGTGATACGACACGCCCGACTGGGTTTGCGGATTCTCGGGTGTGCCCAGGCCGATGCCGCGGATCGAGATGTTGCGCTCGCCGCCGTTGGCCGAGGAGACCACCAGACCCGGCACCAGGCCGTTGAGCCCGCCGATCTCGGTGACGTTGTTTTTGGTCAACGTGTCGGCGGTGATTGCCGAAACCGACAGCGTGGCCTTCTGCAGCGTGGTGTTCGTGCGCTCGGCCGTCACCACGATGTCCTGGATCGGAGCGCCGGATTCCGCCGCCGCATCAGCCGCGGCCGCGTCGGCGGCATAGGCCGGAGCCGTCAATGATGCGGCTACCGCCAGAACGGAGATACCGATGACCTTGCGCGCACGTTGCGATGTTCTCACTCGAACCCCCGTTTTTTTCTGGCAACCGAAATGGCTGGCAGACTCCACCACCCTTTTTCCGATCCTCTTTCCCTGAATTTTTCGCCGGATCTCGAGGTCCGGCTGTTGGTGTGCGACCGTCCGGGCTCGTACGGTTCTCCGCCTGCCGATCCGGTGAAAACACAGGGTAAATCCCCGTGTGGTTCGCTCCTAAAGCTGCTGCAGGAACGCCCTATGAGCAAGCGTCATCTTTTGATGCAGAGCGCCCTTAGCGCTGGCAGGACGCGATCGAACGGCCGCTATGGTGTCCGCCTTGGACACCTCGCCCGGAAGCTGGGCGCGGTGAGTCAAGATCATGATGACCGCTTGTGTGATCTGCAGTTGATCCACGCGATGCAGCCAAGAGGTAAGCAACGATGACAGCTCCCATTACCACAAGCCTTCCCACACGGCGGCTCGGCAGCACCGACATGGCGATCACCGCGGTCGGCCTCGGCGCGTGGGCGATCGGCGGGCCGGACTGGTCGGTCGGCTGGGGCGCGCAGAGCGACGAGGATTCGATCCGCGCCATCCGCCACGCGGTCGATGCCGGGGTCAACTGGATCGACACGGCCGCGATTTATGGGCTCGGCCACTCCGAAGACGTCGTCGGCCGCGCCGTGGCCGGGATCCCGGAGGCAGAGCGCCCGTTCGTGTTCACCAAGTGCGGCCAAGTCTGGGATCCCGATGATCGCAGCACCAAGTTCCGCGTCGGTGAGCCGCAGAGCATCCGCCGCGAACTCGAGGATTCGCTGCGCCGCCTGCGCGTCGATCGCATCGATCTCTACCAGATGCACTGGCCGGCCGAGGACGGCACACCGCTCGAAGACTATTGGGGCACGCTGGTGGACCTGCGCCGCAAAGGGAAGGTTCGCGCGATCGGCCTGTCGAACCACGATGCCGCGCAGCTCGCGCGCGCCGAGGCGATCGGCCATGTCGATACGCTGCAGCCGCCGTTCTCCGCCATCGAGCGCGGCGCCGCGGACAGCGTCCTGCCTTGGTGCGAGGCGCATGGCACGGGCGTGATCGTCTACAGCCCGATGCAGGCAGGCCTGCTCACGGGCAGCTTCACGGAGATGCGCGCAGCGAACCTCGATGATGATGATTGGCGCTCGCGCAGCGACAATTTCAGGGGCGAGAAGCTGCGG
>CAJCHR010000433.1 GCA_903970225.1 Actinobacteria bacterium 21-64-8
AATCCGCGCCCTTGCGAAAATCCACCGGCTTGGTCGCCACCATGATCCGGGCATCGCCACCCGGGCCGATCATCGCGCCGTCCTCAGCGCGTCGATCACCGCCGCGATCACACCCGCGTCCGCGCCCCGCGCGATCTTCACCGACACACCGTCGATCTCAAGCTCGATGGCCGTCGCCTCCCGTGCTCGTCGCGCGCGCCGCTTGCGGACAGCGGGCGTCCGGCCAGCCGGCGCGGGCTTGACCTGGGGTCGAGCACCGCCGGCACAAAGAACGGCTCCGGCTCGGCCGCCGCCGCAGCTCCCATGTCGGCAGCCTGCGTCGCGCGCCGAAACTCGCGGCGCCAGGTGAATAGCTGCGATGGGGCCAGTGCATGCCGCCGAGCAACGGCGCTGACGCTCTCGACGCCCGAATAGCTCTCGGCGATGATCGCGGTCCGCGTCTCGTCGCTCCACTCCCGGCGATGCCCCGCGCCGGTGAACACCTCAAACCGGCGAACCGTCCTCGTGCCAGTATCGTCACATGACATCGTCATGGCTCAAGCCCTCGCGAAAGGGCCTACCCCTGGCTCAAACCGGCGCCTTGAACAATGTGGGGTCAGGGCAGCGCTTACGAATAAATGGCTGTTTCCGTGCATGTTCATTTATCGGCTGAATGTCCAAGCATACTCGCGTCCTATCGTCCGCTTCAGTCGGCAGGAACGGCAGCTCTTTCCAAGACCCGGCGTTCATCGCCCCGACATTGAGTGACTGGGTTTGGTCGGGAGCCGACAGAAGCCCGCCGACCGCAGACATACTGTCCCCGTTTTCTGTCGCATTGATTTCGCGTAGAACCGGCTCATGCCAGATTTCTCCCACATACGGGCAACGACCGCCGAGATGCTCGTAGGTTATATTCAGTCGGGCGGTTTGGTCACCGACGAGATGCTGCTGGAGGCGGCTGAACGCATTACGCCGCGCTTTCTCACAAAGGCGTACATGGTAGCGCTGCGCAAAGAACTAGCTGTGGGCGTACAGCGGCGTGGTCGTCCATCTAAGCTTCAACCGACGCGAATCGCCGTGGCAGAAAATATCGCCAAACTTAAAGGGTTGGGTGACATCCGGCCCTTTCTTGACACACTGGCCAATCGTCTTCGCAACGGCGAAGGGCTATCAAATCTTGAACTCGCAAGGCGGGCCAATTCGAAACATGCCAAAACCATGCGCAACATGATGATGGCGGCTCTTTACGACAGTTTTCGCATCCAGGATACGGATGGCAGCAGCCTCGTCGTTCATCCCATACTCGGGTCGTTCGAGATACTTTTTGATAGAAAAGACTCACGGCATGAACGCGTGCTCAAGCTGACGGACGCAGCATTGCGCCAGCTGGGCGAACACCCACCCTCGCTACCCGCGATGAAAAACATCATTTCGATGCGTCGGCGTCCCGGAAATTCGAGAAGAAAAATGTGATCGATCGAAGTTAACAGCTCGACGATCTTCGGTTCCTTGATCCCAAGGAGCCAACCATGCCTGCATCCGAACCTATCGCTCATCCTCAAATCGCACTGGTCTCGATCAGCGCTTTGCGGACCAATCCGCGCAACGCGCGCAAACATCCAGCCAAGCAGATCGAGCAGCTGGCCGCCGCCATCGACAAGTTCGGCTGGCTCGTCCCGATCATCACCGACGAGACCGGTATGATTGTTGCCGGTCACGGCCGGCTTGAAGCGGCAAAGGCGCTCAAGCTCAAGGAGGTGCCAACGATCCGGGCCGAGTTTCTAACCGATGCAGATCGGCGCGCCTTCATCCTTGCCGAGAACCGGATTGCCCAGCTCGCCGGCTGGGACAGCGAGCTGCTGAACGAGGAACTCAGCTACTTCCTCGACATCGGCTACGATCTCGAGATCACGGGGTTCACCGTTGCCAACATCGATTTCGCGATCGACGCGGCTGCGCAGACGCCGGAGCAGGTTGAGCTTCCCGATCCTGCCATCGAAGCGGTCAGCCGGTCTGGTGATTTGTGGCAAATCGGGCAGCACCGGCTTTACAACGGCGATGCGCTCGAAGTCGCAAGCTACGAGGCGCTGCTTGGCGGCGAGACCGCGGACATGGTCTTTGCTGATCCGCCTTATAATGTCCCGATAGCAGGACATGTCTCAGGGCTCGGCAAGAAGATCCACCGGGAATTCGCTCAGGCGTCGGGCGAGATGACGAAGGGCCAGTTTACCGGATTCCTGCGCGGGGTCTTTCGCAATCTCGCACGCTTCTCGCAGGCTGCCTCGATCCATTATCACTGCATGGACTGGCGGCACATGCGCGAGATGCTCGATGCCGCTGACGGGGTCTACTCACAGTTCAAGCAGCTCGTGGTCTGGAACAAAGGGCAGGGCGCAATGGGCACCTTCTATCGCAGCCAGCATGAACTCGTGTTCGTGTTCAAATCGGGTAGCGGCCGCCACATCAACAACTTCGGCCTTGGCGAAAAGGGGCGCGTGCGCACCAACGTGTGGGATTATGCAGGCGCCAACACCTTCCGCAAGGGCCGCGCCAAGGACCTCGAGGATCACCCCACCGTCAAGCCGACGGCGATGGTGCTCGACGCGATCCGCGATTGCTCGCACCGCGGTGATCTTATCCTCGACCCGTTCTGCGGCTCGGGCACAACGCTCATCGCGGCGCACCGGGCAGGACGGCGCGGGGCAGGTATCGAGCTCGATCCGGTTTACGTCGACGTCGCGCTGCGGCGCATGCGCGATGCCAGCGGGCTCGAGGCGGTACTCGCTGGCGATGGCCGCACCTTTACCGAAATAGCCGCCGAGCGCCGCCAGCAGCCGGAGGCTTGATCATGGACACGGACGAGCATGATGGCCCTGACGATCGCGACTACCAGATCGGCTACGGCAAGCCGCCCAGGGGCACGCAGTTCAAGCCAGGGCAATCGGGAAACCCGCGCGGCAGACCGAAGGGGACGCGAGGGCTCAAGACCGATCTCGAGCGTGAGCTTGGGGCGCCGCACACTATTCAGGTCAACGGTCAATCCGTCCGCGGAAGCCGTCAGCAGCTAACGGTGATGACGCTTTGTGCCCGAGCGGCCTCGGGCGAGCTGCGCGCTCACGCACTGCTTATCCCGCTGATCCTTCAGGTGTTCGGTATCGAGGATCGGGGGGCGGAAAAGCAGCCGCTGTCGCCGCGTGATCAAGCCCTTCTCAATGAACTGTTATCGGATGTTCCCGGCGAGGTTGCGCCTGAGCCGGGATCCCCCGAGATCGATCCTGAGGAGTCTGATGATGCCTAGCGTCACAACGCCAGACAACCCGGCGTTGCTGCTGCTCGAACTTCTTCGCCGGGATTTCGGCAGGTTCTTGCGCAAGGCCTGGCCGCACATCAGCGGAGGCGAGGACATCGCGTGGAACTGGCACCTCGACGCGATCGCTTACGAGCTTGGCCGCGTGACGAGCGGGGACAATCTGCGCCTGCTCGTCACCCTGCCGCCCCGCAACGCCAAGTCGAAGACGATCTCGGTGATCTGGGTGGCCTGGATGCTAGGCCGTGATCCCAAGCGCAACTTCGTCTGCGTAAGTTACTCGAACGAGCTTTCGGGCAAGCTGGGACGCGATTGCCTCTCGATCATGCAAGCGTCCTGGTACCGCGAGCTGTTCCCGCGCACGATCATCTCGGCGAAGCGCTCAGCGTCGGGCGATTTTGACACAACTGCCGGCGGCGGGCGGCTCGCGACCTCAGTGACCGGCACGCTGACCGGCCGCGGCGGCGACATCATCATCCTCGACGATGTGATCAAGCCCGAGGAGGCTAACAGCGAGACCACGCGCAACTTCGTCAACGGTTGGTATCAGTCCACCCTGGCCTCGCGTCTGAACGACAAACGGTCGGGTGCGATCGTGTGCGTGATGCAGCGGCTGCACGAGTACGATTTGGCCGGCCTGCTGATCGAAACCGGCGAGTTTCACCAGCTCAAGCTGCCAGCCATCGCCACCGCAGATGAATCGATCCGTCTCACCAGGAACCGTTTTCATCACCGCAGGATCGGCGAGGTGCTGCACGCTGCGCGCGAGCCGCAGCGGGTCCTCGACCATCAGAAAGCAGCGATGGGCTCGAGCGCCTTCGCCGCCCAGTATCAGCAAGATCCGGTCCCGGCGGGCGGCAACATGGCCAAGGCCGAGTGGCTGAAGCAATTCCGCGCGGACACGCTTACTCACCGGCCCGGCCAGATCGTGCAGAGCTGGGATACCGCTTCCAAGGAGGGGGTGCAGAACGACTATTCGGTGTGCGTCACCGCGCACGTTCATTTGCGTGAAGCGCGCATCCTCGACGTTTGGCGCGGCCGCGTCGACTTCGTCGATCTGAAGGCCAACGCGATCCGCCTGTCGCGCGAACACGCCGCCGACGTGGTCCTGATCGAGGATGCGGCCAGCGGTCAGCAGCTGCATCAAATGCTGCGACGCGAAGCAGCCCCTGGCGTGCCGACGCCAATCGCGATCAGGGTAGAAAGCGACAAGGTGACGCGCTTCAACGCGGCATGCGCGCTGATCGAGGCCGGGCTACTATTCCTGCCGCAGGACGCGGCGTGGCTTGCCGAGTTCAAGTCCGAGATCCTTGGCTTCCCGAACGCGCGGCACGATGATCAGGCCGATGCGCTTTCGCAGTTGCTGCTCTGGGTAAGCCGCCAATATGCTGACGTGCCGGTCCCGTGCGGCGGCGAGGAATTTTTCCTCGATCCGAACGCTGATGACTTCGACGAGCCGCCGGAGACCGAGGACAGCTGGATGTATTAGGCGCCGCGGCCGCGGCGCCA
>CAJCHR010000434.1 GCA_903970225.1 Actinobacteria bacterium 21-64-8
GAGGAACTGGGCTTTCACCCTGCCAGCAATTCCTCTAACGGCCACCCGTCATGACCGAGCAGCGCGATTACAGGAACACGGTGTTCCTGCCCAAGACCGATTTCCCGATGAAGGCCGGGCTCCCGCAGAAGGAGCCGGGCCTTCTCGCGCGCTGGCAGGCCGAAGGGGCCTACGAGCAGCTTCGCGCCGCGCGCCGCGGCCGCGAGAAGTTCATTCTTCACGACGGGCCGCCTTATGCCAACGGCGACATCCACGTCGGCCACGCGCTGAACCATGTGCTCAAGGACATGGTGGTGCGCACGCAGACGCTGCTGGGCAAGGACGCGCCTTACGTGCCCGGCTGGGACTGCCACGGCCTGCCGATCGAGTGGAAGGTCGAGGAGGAATACCGCAAGAAGAAGCGCAACAAGGACGAGGTTCCGCCCGAGGAGTTCCGCGCGGAATGCCGCGCCTATGCGCAGCATTGGGTGAACGTCCAGCGCGAGCAATTGAAGCGCCTCGGCATCAACGCAGACTGGGATCACCCGTACCTGACGATGGACTTCGACAGCGAGGCCACGATCGTCGCCGAGCTGATGAAGTTCGCGGAGTCGGGCCAGCTCTATCGCGGCGCCAAGCCGGTGATGTGGTCCCCGGTCGAGAAGACCGCGCTGGCCGAGGCCGAGGTCGAGTACGAGGACATCGTCTCGACGCAGATCGACGTGGCGTTTTCGATCCTAGAGGCTCCCAACGCCCCTGATGGGGTGTGGGATTCAGAGGCCGTTATCTGGACGACGACCCCTTGGACGATTCCCGTCAACCAAGCGATCGCTTACAACCCCAAGGTCGATTACGCAGTCTATCTCGTTGGCAACGGCGAGCAAATGGCGTCGGTGATCGTTGCTGAAGCGCTCTTCGAAGAATTTGAACGACGCACTGGTTGGACGAATGAAGATCCGGCGGGACAGCCGCGCTGGCGACTGAAACCAGAGCACTTTGTCGGGATGACGGCACGTCACCCAATGCATCACCTCGGCGGCTTTTTCGCAAAGCCGCGTCCGTTCCTGCCCGGCGACTTCGTCACCACCGACAGCGGCACGGGGCTGGTCCACATGTCGCCCGATCACGGCGAGGATGATTTCCTGCTGTGCAAGGCCAACGGCATCGATCCGGTGTTCGCGGTCGAAGGCGACGGCAAGTATCGCACCGACTGGCCGTGGCTCGGCGGCGAAGGCTCGGTGATCAACCCGAAGTTCAACGCGCCCGACGGGCCGATCTGCTCCGCGCTGCGTGAATCGGGTGGGCTGCTGGCTGCGTCCACAGATTATAAACACTCTTATCCACACTCGTGGCGCTCGAAGGCCAAGGTGATCTACCGCTGCACGCCGCAGTGGTTCGTGCCGATGGATCGCGCGATGACCCCTCCACCACCGGCTTCGCCGGCGGTCCCCCTCCCCGAGCCAAGCTCGGGGAGGAATGAATTATCCTCCCCGAGCTCGCTCGGGGAGGGGGACCAGCCGCAGGCTGGTGGAGGGGCCACTCTGCGCCAGACCGCCCTTGCCGCGATCGCCGACACCCGCTTCGTGCCCGACAAGGGCCGCAACCGCATCGGCGCGATGGTCGAGGGGCGGCCCGACTGGGTGCTCAGCCGCCAGCGTGCGTGGGGCGTGCCGATCACGCTGTTCGTGCGGCGCGGGACCAACCAGTACCTTGCCGATCCCGCGGTCAATGCCCGGATCGTCGCAGGGATCCGTGCGGGCGGCGTCGACGCCTGGACCGATGCGCGGGCGCAGGAATACCTGGGCAACGACTACGCGGCCGAGGATTACGAGCGTGTCACCGACATTCTCGACGTGTGGTTCGATTCGGGTTCGACCCACGCGTTCGTGCTCGAAAGCGGCAAGTGGCCTGATCTGACCTGGCCGGCGAACCTCTACCTCGAAGGCTCGGACCAGCACCGCGGCTGGTTCCAGTCCTCGCTGCTCGAAAGCTGCGCCACACGCGGCCGCGCGCCGTTCGACGCGATCCTCACCCACGGCTTCACGATGGACGCCAAGGGCATGAAGATGTCCAAGAGCGTGGGCAACACGATCAGCCCCTTGAAGGTCATGGAGCAGTACGGCGCGGACATCATCCGGCTGTGGGCGCTGTCGGTCGACTACACCGAGGACCACCGCATCGGTGACGAGATCCTCAAGGGGATCGCCGACCAGTACCGCAAGCTGCGCAACACGTTCCGCTATCTGCTGGGCGCGCTGGACGGGTTTGCCGAGACCGAGCGCGTGGCGGCGGACGAGATGCCCGAGCTCGAGCGCTATGTGCTGGCGCTGCTCGGCCGGCTGGATGCGACATTGCGGCAGGCGGTCGCCGACTTCGATTTCAACACCTATGTCCGCGCACTGATCGAATTCTGCAACGAGGACTTGTCCGCGTTCTTCTTCGATATCCGCAAGGATTCGCTGTACTGCGACGCGCCGAGCGACCTCAAGCGCCGCGCGTACCGCACGGTGCTCGACACATTGTTCCACGCGCTGATCCGCTATGCCGCGCCGGTGCTGGTGTTCACCGCCGAGGAGATCTGGGGCACGCGCTATCCGGATGGCGGCAGCGTCCACATGCTGGACTGGCCCGCCTTCCCCGACGTATCCGCCGATGGCGAACGCTGGGCCGAACTGCGTGCCCTGCGCGACACCGTCAACGAGGCGATCGAGCCACTACGCCGCGAGAAGGTGATCGGATCGAGCCTCCAGGCCGAAGTCACCGTGCCCGATAGCGCTCCCGAAGCCGACCTCGCCGAACTGTTCATCAGCGCGAAAGTGCTGCGCGGGCACGGCGACAGCGTGTCCGTCACCCGCTCCCACGATCACAAATGCGGCCGCTGCTGGCGCCACCTCCCCGAAGTGACCGAGGACGGTGACCTCTGCGGCCGGTGCGAACCCGTCGTCGAAGCGCTGGAGAGCGCGGCGTGAGTGTGACGACACGCCGCACCGCCGGGCTGGTGCTAGCTGCCGCGATCGTCGCGGTGGACCAGGCGATCAAGTGGGCGATCACGCACAAGACCAACATTCACGATCCGGTCGAGATCACCTCGTTCTTCCGCGTCGCCTATACGCAGAACTTCGGGGTCTCGCTCGGCCTGCTGACCGCGAGCACGCAGGAGATGCGGCTGCTGCTGGTCGCGCTGACCTCCGCGATCGCGATCGGCGTGTTGGTGTGGATCTTCCGCGAACGGCGCCTGATCGATATCCTCGCGCTGGGCCTCGTGCTCGGCGGGGCGCTGGGCAACATCATCGACCGCGCGGGCGCCGGCTTCGTCACCGACTATGCCGACCTGCACTTCGGCGACTGGCGCCCGTTCCTGATCTTCAACCTTGCCGACGTCGCGATCTCCACCGGGGTCGTCGTCATCCTTGCCCGATCGCTGTTTTGGAGCGAAAAGCCCGACCTTGCGGCCAAGACCGCCCCGGAGATTCGTTGATGCGTAGCCTGATCCTTATCGCCCTTGCCGGCACGACGCTTCTCGGCGGCTGCGTGGGTGGCACGATGTTCCACCACGCCGGCCCCGACGAATTCGCGGTGCAGCGCGAGCAGCCGCTGGTGGTACCGCCCGACTTCGCGCTCTCGCCGCCCAAGCAGGGTGAGCCTCGCCCGGTCACCGATCGCGGCGCGCAGCAGGAAACGCTCGACGCCTTGTTCGGCGGCCCTTCGGCGCGCAGTCCGGTCGAGAAGGACGCGATCAGCCGTGCGGGCGAATCGGCTCCCGGCATCCGCTCGACCGTCGGCGATCCGAAGACGTACTCGGTCGCCAAGGGTTCGGTGACTCGTGACATTCTGGCCGCGCCGCAGGGCGACGGCCGCGAGGCGCAGACGGGCATCGGCGGGTAAGCTCCTTGGGGAAAGTTCGCGCGTGGCCTTCGACAGGCTCAGCCTGAGCTTGTCGAAGGCCACGCGCCGACGGCGCCTCAAGAAGCAGGCTCTTCTTCCGCCACCCGCTCCACCAGCAGCTTGTCGATCCGGAACCCGTCCATGTCGACGACCTCGAAGCGCCAGCCCTGGTCGGTGAAATGCTCACCCTCGCGCGGCAGCTGCTTGAGCACCGACAGCACATAACCCGCCGCGGTCGCGTATTCGCGATCGTCGGGCAGCTCGATCCCCAGCCGGTCGGTCAGCACGTCGGCCGGAACCGCGCCCGCGATCAGCAGTGAGCCGTCCTCACGCTCGATAATCGGTTCGCCTTCGTCGTCCTGATGGCTGACGAAGCCGCCGACGATCGCCGCAAGCAGGTCGGCGGGCGTGACCACGCCCTCGAAGTGTCCGTACTCGTCGTGGACCAGCGCCATCGCAACTTCGGCGGCCTGCATGATCGGCATCGCATCGAGCGCGTCGAGCTGGTCGGGGATCACCTCGGCCTTCTTCATCAGCGCGGCGATCACCGGCTCGCGCCCGCACAGCATCTCGGACAAGGCATCGCGGACCTTGAGCACGCCGACGACGTGATCGGGATTGCCCTGGACCACCGGCAACAGCGAATGCGGCGAGGTGACGATCCGGTTGCGCAATTCCTCACGCGTCGCGCCGATGTCTATCCAGTCGAGCTCGGTGCGCGGCGTCATCAACCCGCGCACGGGACGCTCCGCCAGGCGCATGATCCCGGTCATCAGCGCGCGCTCGTCTTCCTCGATCACGCCGCTTTGCGTGGCCTCGGCGAAGATCATCTTGAGCTCGTCGGCGGTCAGCTGGCCCTCGTCGCCCTCGCGGATACCGAACAGGCCGAGCAGCACGCGTGAGGACCGGTCGAGCAGGTAGACCAGCGGCGCGACCACTTTGGCGAGCAATGCCGCCGGACGCGCGGCGACGAGCGCGATCGGCTCGGCGATGCGCAGCGCGAGCTGCTTGGGCACCAGTTCGCCGACCACCAGGCTGAAATAGGTCGTCGCCGCGATCACCACCGCGAAGCCTGCATCCTCGGCATAGCGCGCGGGCACGCCCAGCCAGGCGAGCCGCTCGGCGACCGGATGGCCCAGCGCCGACCCCGAGTAGGCGCCGGCCAGAATGCCGATCAGGGTGATTCCGATCTGCACGGTGGAGAGGAACTTGCCCGGCTCCGCCTGCAGCGCCAGCACGGTGCGCGCGGCCGTGCTGCCCTTGTCGGCGGCGACGCGCAGCCGCGCCGAGCGTGCGGACACGATCGCCATCTCGGACATGGAGAAAAGGCCGTTGATCAGGATCAGCCCCGCGATGACGAGGAGATCGGGCCAGGGAAATGGGGTCACAATACTTCAGTGGCTAGCAGATATTCGCGTGGGAGCGAAGGGCACTTCGCCGCATCACTTGCGTTCATCGGCACGGCGGATCTGGTCGGCGAGCATCGCGACCGCGCGCGGATAGCCGGGTCCACCGCAGACGGTCAGCGCCTGCGGGATATACAAGTGATGCCCCGGGCGCAGCGCCTCTTCGAGCAGCGGGTGCCGCACCATCGCGCCGCTGCGATCCTCGCCCGCGCGGGTGCCGTCCTCGGTCACGACGAAATCGGGCCGGGCCAGAACCAGCTGCTCGAGCGGGAGCTGCGAAAGTTCGCCGCGCCCCAGCTTCCTCGCGAGGTTCACGAGGCCGACGCGCGCCATCATGTCGTCGACCAGCGTGCCCGTGCCGGTGAGGTAGCCCTGCCGCTGGTAATAGGCCGCCGTCCGCCCGCGACCCGGCTGCGCGCCGATGCCGGCAAGCTGCGCGCGGATCGAGGCGATCAGCGCCTCGCCGCGATCGGGATGGCCCAGTGCCCCGGCAACCAGCCGGATCGATTCCTCGATGCCGTCCACCCCGTCGTTATGCGGCAGATCGATCATCTTCACGCCCCGTGCCTTGAGCGGCTTCAGCACGGCCCGGGTGCGAAACGGCGCGTCGATCACGAGGTCGGGACGAAGCTCCAGCACTTCCTCCGCGCTGCGATGCGTGAACGGCAGGGTCCTTGCGCGGTCCGCGTAGAACGACAGATCCGGATCGCGCGCCCACTCGGTCAGCGCGGCGATCTGAGACCGATCCGCGAGCGCGATCACCAGCTGGTCCGCGCACATGTTGAGCGAGACGACGCGCCGGGGCGCAGTTGCGGCTGGAACCCCGCCCGGTGCCGCGCCGAGCAACGGCAGAGACACCAACATCGCCAGAACTGCGCGAAATTCCCGCACGAAAACCTTTCTCTCAACCGCTGACCCGGCTACGCGATGCCCCGAACGGGCTCGGGACACAATCGTGACGAGCCGGACCGATCTGGACGAGGTCAGCCGTGAGTAACGTATCAGGACGCGCTCGTGCGCGGTTCCTGCTCCCCACATTGGTGTTCCTCGTCGTGATTATCGGCGTGCTTTCGCTCGTGGTGGGCCCGGCGCGGATTGGGTTTCCGGCAATGCTCTCGGCGATCGAGGGCCAGGGCGATCCGATCGTGCGCGCGATCCTGCTCGAGCTGCGGCTGCCACGCGCGATCCTGGGCATTCTGGTCGGCGCGATGCTCGGCACCGGGGGCGCGGCGCTGCAGGGCTATCTGCGCAATCCGCTGGCCGAGCCGGCGGTACTCGGCATTTCGAGCTTGGCGGCGCTGGGCGCGGTGATCGCGATCTATTTCAAGCTGGCCGATGCGCGTCCATGGCTGGTGCCGCTGTTCTCGATCCTCGGCGCGATCTTCGCGCTGCTTCCTCTCCTCAGATTGTCGCGCAAGGGGGAGAGCACGCTGACGCTGATCCTGGCGGGCGTCGCGATCGCCACGCTGGCGGGGGCCGGGATCAGCCTCGCGCTGAATCTCGCCCCCAATCCGTTCGCGGCGATGGAGATCACCACCTGGCTGCTCGGGTCGCTCGAGGATCGCTCGTTCAAGGACGTGGCTGTAGCGCTTCCCTGTGTGGCGATCGGCATCGGACTGCTGCTGGGCCAGGGCCGCGCGCTCGATGCCTTGTCGCTGGGCGAGGACGGCGCGCGGTCGCTGGGGACCGACCTCAAGCGCGTGCGCTTCGTGCTGCTTGCCGGGATCGCGATCGGGGTGGGCGGCGCGGTCGCGGTTTCGGGCGCGATCGGGTTCGTCGGGCTGGTGGTGCCGCACCTCGTGCGCCGGTTCACCGATCGCAGCCCCTCGGCGCTGCTGCTGCCGTCCGCACTGGCGGGGGCGGTCCTGCTCGGCGCGGCCGACATCGCGGTGCGCGTGATCCCGACCGGCACGCCGCTCAAGCTCGGCGTTCTGACCGCGTTCCTCGGCGTGCCGATCTTCGTCTTCCACCTGCTT
>CAJCHR010000435.1 GCA_903970225.1 Actinobacteria bacterium 21-64-8
CGCCGGGCACCACCTCCCACGCGGCCACGGTGCCACCGGTCCCGTGGAACAGGACGTCGGACGTTCCATCGTTGTTGATGTCGCCCGCGGTCCGCTCACCCAGGATGGCGGAGCCGAGCCGGGTGAAATTGAGCGTGTCACCCAGCGCGCTCTCGACGTTGTTGCCGAGCACCAGCAAGCTGTTGCTCGCAAGACCGGTGATGCTGCCGAGCAGCGTCAGCAAGTGCGAGCTTCCGGCCTGCGACAGCGCGATCCCGCCATCGCTGAAACCGATCACCGGCGCCGTGAATTGCGCGATCTGCGTGCCCAGCCCGTTGAGATATTCGGTGAGAGTCACCGTTCCGTTGACGTTGTCGACGCCGGTCACCTTGACCGTGACCAGCGCGCCGAGGAGCGAACTTCCCACTTCGCCGGACAGCGTGTTGATCACGCTGGTCCCGCCAAGGATCGAGCCCGTGATCGTATCCGAAACCGGAACAATAACCGAAAGATCGCTCTGATCGAACGACAGTCCGACCAGTGCGGACAGATTGTTAAGACTCACGCTGGCAATAGGCATAAGATAAATCCCTAAGTATCTTCCACATATCGCAAGCAATTTTTTACAATTGCTCATCTATATAGTGCGGTAATTTGATCGGTTAAATGCGTCCAGTTTATTTATGGTTAAAATTCAAACGTAAGTGTCCGCATCGGAATGATTATTTACGCCAACTCGGAGTTACCATGACGGAGGCGTGGCCACGCGTGCCCGCCGGGCGCCAGCGTTCGGCAAAGGCGCTTGCCAAAACCGGATAAAACGCTATCTAGGCCGCAGATCGGAGCGGCGGGAACGCCCGCGCGCCGTTCTGGAGAAGCGTGAAGGTGCGCCGCTAGGCGTCTCGGCTCCGGAACAATCGGTCTTCAGTTCTGCACAGCCGCCTTTGTCACGCAGGGTTGCCTTCTTAGGTCCCCCCGACGTGCGCCTCGCTTGCGCACATGCGGCGCATTCGAGTATTATCAAAATGTCATTCTTTACCGAACTCGGCCTGGCCGAACCCATCACCCGTGCGCTCACCGCCAAGGGTTACGACGAACCCACCCCGATCCAGCGCCAGGCGATCCCCTCGCTGCTGGAGGGCCGCGACCTTCTGGGCATCGCGCAGACCGGCACCGGCAAGACCGCGGCGTTCATGCTGCCCTCGCTCCACCGCCTCGCCGCCAACCCGGCGCCGCGCCCGAGCGCCGGTTGCCGGATGCTGATCCTCTCGCCCACGCGTGAGCTGGCGGCGCAGATCGCCGAGAATTCGCGCTTCTATGCCAAGCATCTCGACCTCAACGTCCAGTGCATCTTCGGCGGTGTCCCGGTCGGCAAGCAGGCCAGGGCGCTGGTCGCGGGCTGCGACGTGCTCGTCGCCACGCCGGGCCGTCTGCTCGACCTGATCGACCAGCGTGCCCTCACCCTGCGCCATGTCGAGATCTTCGTGCTCGACGAGGCCGACCAGATGATGGACCTCGGCTTCATCGTGCCGCTCAAGCGCGTTGCGGCCCTGCTGCCCAAGCAGCGCCAGAGCCTGTTCTTCTCGGCGACGATGCCTAAGGCGATCGCCGATCTGGGCAAGCAGTTCATCAACAACCCGGTCCGCGTCGAAGTGACCCCGCAGGCGACCACGGCCGACCGCGTCGAGCAGGTCGCGACGTTCCTTAACCAGGCCGAAAAGCAGGCTTTGCTGACGATCAAGCTGCTGACCGGCCTGGCCGACGGCACCGTCGATCGCAGCCTGGTGTTCACGCGCACCAAGCACGGTGCCGACCGCGTCGCGCGCCATCTCGCTGGAGCCGGTATCAAGGTCGCCGCGATCCACGGCAACAAGAGCCAGGGCCAGCGCACCGCCGCGATCCTGGGTTTCCGCAAGGGCGACATCCGCGTGCTCGTGGCGACCGACATCGCCGCGCGCGGGATCGACATCCCCGGCGTCAGCCACGTCTTCAACTTCGAGATGCCCAACGTGGCCGAGCAGTACGTCCACCGCATCGGCCGGACGGCGCGCAACGGCGCGGACGGCATCGCGATCAGCTTCGTCGCCCCCGACGAGCGTCCGTATCTTCGCGACATCGAGAAGCTGACCGGCAACAAGATCGGCATGCTGCCCCTTCCCGAGGATTTCGTGAAGGAAGCCGCCAAGCTTCCGGCGGCCGCGAAGGCGCCGGCCGGGCAATCGCACGACGATCGCCGGTCGAACGATCCGCGCGGTGGTGGCCGCGGTCGTCCCGCCGGTTCGCACGATGGCCAGCGCTCGGGCGGCAGCCGCTCGGGCGGCCAGCGTTCGGGCGGTCAGCGCTCCGGCGGTCAGGGCTCCGAGGGTCAACGCACAGGCGGTCAGCGCAGCGATGGCCAGCGCTTCGGCGGCCAGCGCAGCGAAGGTCCGCGCGCGGACGCCCAGCCGCGCCGTGACGGCGCCGAGGCCCGTCCTCGCCGTGAAGGCAGCGACCAGCCGCGCCGCGAGGGCGCCGAGCAGCCGCGTCGCTCGTTCGGCGAAATGCCGCGCGGCGATGTGAACCGCTCGCAGCCGCGTCAGGGTGACGACCGTCGCCCGCGCCCGGCAGGTGGTGAGCAGCCGCGCGTTGCAGGCGGTGATCGCCCTCGCACCGGTGGCGGCGACAACCGCCCGCGTAACGCCGGCGGCGGTGACCGTCAGCG
>CAJCHR010000436.1 GCA_903970225.1 Actinobacteria bacterium 21-64-8
GCTCACCGCCATGTCGGTGTCGATGTCTTCGAGCCGGTAGGCGCGCTCGACCAAGGGGAGGTCGAGGTGGCTGCAAAGCATCCGCGCATAGTCTCGCTCGTCTCCGGCGGGGTCATCGGTGTACATTGTCAGGCACCGCACCTCGCCGCCGCGCCGCGCAAGACAGGCCGCCACAATCGAAGAATCCAGCCCGCCCGAAACGCTGACGAGCGGCCGGGAACACGTCGAGGCCCAGGCATGCACGGCCTGCGCGACGACCCGTCTGAGGTGCTCGGCGGGCGGTTCGGCATCGCAATCGCGCGTGGGCCGGACATACGTCCACGGCGTCCATTCGGCCTGTTGCTCGATGGCAGCACCGGTCACGGTGAGCGAACAGCCCGGGAGGAGTTCGCAGATGCCCGCGAGCGCGGTCGCGGGCTCGGGCAGTTGCCGGGTGTAATGGTGCCGGGCGAGTGCGAGCCAGTCGATGCAGGTATGCACGAGCCCGGACGTAAGGAGCAGGTCGGCGTCCGAAGCAAACAGCGTCGCGGCGGGGGTGACCGCATAATAGCACGGCAACAGCCCCGATGGATCGCGCAACACGCGGATCATGGCGTCGGCTACGAATACGCCGATATACCCTCCCCAGTAGCGCTCGAGCAGGGATTGCCCGCCGTCCGCGATGATTACCTTCGCCTCGTCCGCTTCGAGACGGGCGATCGGTCGAGCGGGTCCGTGGCGCCAGAACAGCGTTCCAAGAATGACCGCTTCGTCGCGGAGCAGCGGCTGCCCGCAGGATTGCACGAAGACCAGAAGCCTGTCGCTCGCGATCGCCAGCGTGAGCCCGGTCATCGCGGCGAGGCGATCCGCATCGAGTGGCTCGCCGCCGCGGTGCAGGGCGACCAGCAGGTAGCGCGGCTTCACGGCAGCACCAGTATCGGCGTGAATTGCCGTGCTTCCTCAAGGCCGCCAACGACGATCGCATCGTTCCACTGCGTCCAGCAATGGGCGGCGAACGGATCGACGCGCACGCCGAAGACGATCGCGGCAGGAACGCCGTCGCGATGGCAAAGCCGCCATGCGGCCAGGGCATGTGCGAGGCACCGGTCCCTGCTTCCGAACGAGAGCGTGCTCGAGGCGAAAGCGGCGGCGATCCGGCTGGCGCGAACTTCAGCATTCGTAGGAATTGTCGCGCGCGCTTCTGCTGCTTCGGCAATCCTTCGCGCGATCGCGGCGATGCTCTGGCGGCGTAGCGACGTGCGGGCCTCGCGTCGTGCGCGAAGCGCTCGTATGATATCGCGTGATCGCGCGCTGTGCCCTTCGGACCAAGCCAGGTCTCGGGCAGCAGGCGGAAGCGGTGGCGGCCGCGAAATCTCTGGCCGCGAACCGTCCAGAAGCAGGCCGCGATCGGTCCATGGCGCAAAGCTGTCCGAAGCGACATTGTCGCGGCCGGGCTGTGCCCACGCGACGAAGGCCGCGTTCTGGCGCGGCTCGAGCGCGAAATAGCGATCGCGCTGCAGATCGAGGAAGATGGCGCGGTCGGCGCAGATGCACCACGAGACCGCGCCCGAGACGGGGATGGACATGCCGATGATCCGGTAATGAGACGCGCGCCCCTCCCGGGGCGCGCGTCGGATGGTGTCAATCGTCGGTGAGCCCCATGGGAAGACTGCGCCCGCCTTCGGTATCCTCGATGACGAAATTGGTACCCTTGGTGTCGCCGCTCACCGAGCCGAGCTCGATTGGGTCTTCGTCGTCGTGACGTTCAATTTGGTCGTTCATGACTTTACTCCATCTAGAGAACGTCATGGCCATGACCGCCTAAACCTGACACTTCGCTGGAATATAGGAAGAATATAATCGGGATATATCGCGATTGTTATTCAGGCATGACGGGTATGCGTTGGGCAGCCCGCCGGATGTGAGAACATGCCTGGACATGCACCGTCGCCTTTAGTCGCGAGACCTGGACATGCGCGACGGCCACCCGGCGACGTGCTGGCCGAGCGAAGCTCGCACCCGGCACCCGCACACGGTGAATGCATGAGCTTCTCGTAATCAGATAGCGACATTGTGTGAACCGACCGATCCGCACGACCGAGCGATTTTTTACGGTGCTTGCGACAAAGCATTCAATATTGGCCAGCCGTTGTAGACTAATCGGCTGCGGGGTCTTCCCTCGACTCAACGCGCAAACACGAGACAGAATCCGCGCGCCGACGCCCCATGGCGGCGGCGCGCGGCCGATTTTTCGAGCGCGGATATACGGGCGGGGCATCACCCCGCCCGCCGTGTCAAGCGGCCTGTTGCACCGGCATCTCGCTTTCGTGAGTCTCCGGCTCGGCCATGGCGGCGCGCGCCGCCTCGACCTTGTTGTGCGCCGCAACCGTGCCGACGCCGCCGCGCGTGGTGTAGGCGGATGGCGGGAACGCCATCCAACGCGGCACCCAGCGTTCGACCTTGGTCCGTCCCTCGGCACCGCCGAGGTGGTCGCGCACGATGCGCTTCAAGACCTTGGTCTTCTCGTTGACGTGCGCTGCGG
>CAJCHR010000437.1 GCA_903970225.1 Actinobacteria bacterium 21-64-8
CGTCGGCGGATCGCATGACCCCGCCGAGCCCACGAATCCGCGAAACGACAGCCAATCAGGCTGCCGATCTCGGCGAGCCGGTCCTCGCGGCGCGAACGCGCACGAACCCGGTATCAGCGCAAGCTCACCACGTTGTCGGAAGCGCGGCGATCGCGGCGCTGGCCGGTGTAGAGGCTTACCATCGGCTCGTCGGTCGCCGTCACCACCTCGCCATGGCCAAAGCCGTTGAACGCGGTGCGCATCGCAGCGCCGTAGGCGCCCAGCATGCCGATCTCGATGTAATCGCCCGCGGCGATGTCATCGGGGAGCAGGAACGGGCCCTTCATGTAATCGCCGTCATCGCAGGTCGGACCGTAGAACGCGAACTCGCCGGTCGGCTCGCCGCGACCTTCGGCAAGGCACTTCACCGGAAAGCGCCAGCCGATGTGCGCCGCATCGAACAGCGCGCCGTACGCACCGTCGTTGATGTAGAGCTCGTCACCGCGCCGCTTCTCGACCTTGACGATCAGCGAGTTGTACTCCGCGCACAGCGCGCGGCCGGGCTCGCACCACAGCTCCGACGAGTACGACACCGGCAGCGATTCCGCCGCGCGGTGAATAACGTCGAAATAATCCTCGAGCGGCGGCGGCTCCATGCCCGGGTACGCCGAGGGGAAACCCCCTCCGACGTCGACGATGTCGATCGTGACCGCCGCGTCGACGATCGCGGCGCGCACGCGCTCGAGTGCCTGGACATAAGCGAACGGGGTCATCGCTTGACTGCCGACGTGGAAGCAGATGCCGAGCCAGTCGGCCGCCTGCCGGGTCGCCTGAAGCAGCGGTGCTGCGTCGGCGAGATCGACCCCGAACTTCGAAGCGAGGCTCAGCTCCGAATATTCGGACGAGACGCGCAGTCGTACGCACAGACGCAGGTCCGCCGCAGGGGTGCCGTCTTCCGCGGTGGTCGCGGCAACAATCTTCGCCAGCTCTTCGTGACTATCGAGGCTGAAGGTCTTCACGCCGTGCTGGCGGTACGCTTCACGGATCGCGCTCGCGGTCTTGACCGGGTGCATGAAGCACAACTCGGCATCAGGCAGCAGCCCGCGCACAAGCCGCACTTCGGCGATCGAAGCGACGTCGAAATGCGTGATCCCGCTTTCCCACAAGACCTGGATCAGATCCGGCGAGGGGTTGGCCTTGACCGCGTAAAGCGATTTGCCCGGAAACTTCTCGGAGAAGAATCGGGCGGCCCGCACTGCGGCATGCGGACGGTTCAGAATTACGGGTTCGTCAGGCGAAAGGGTGCCAGCTACAGCCGATGCGTTATGGAAAATGTGCAATTCAAGGGACCCCCAATAGGCCTTTCGGGCCAAGACACGACGGATGAAGCTGCCTTGCGGTTTGGAAGTCCCCATGGGGCAGCGGGAGGTCGATATAGGGCCGTGCGTCCGGACTGCAAGCGGTAATTGGGTCTTTTTCACAAAACTGTCATGTTGACGGTCATTGAAAAAAGATCGTTAAATCAGAGACATAAATTCGTCTTATCAGGGAACAAACAGCACCGGAGCGCGTAGCGAGCTCGCTGATTTGCATGGCGTCTTGCTGCACGTATGGGACGGACTGCTGCGACGACCAAGCAGCGGGTGGACGTCATACGACGCCGTGAAGTGTCCACGCGCTGCCCGGTGCGCCCAGCAGGCTACTGCCCGTTATCGCCGTGTCGGTCAGGTCCCAGGTTGCATAAGCGCCGGAAGAACCATTCTGAAACAGGATCGACGAATGGTCCGTGCCGTTCAGATCGAGGATCCCTTCGAAACTCCAGCCCGCACCCGGATTGCCGATCGCGCCGCCACCGACGACGCTCGTCCCGGACAGGTCCCAGCTCGCGTAGGTTCCGGCCGCATTGCGGAACAGCAGGTCGGCATTGCCGTCTCCATTGAAGTCGCCGGTGCCCATCACGGTCCATCCGGCGCCGGGATTGCCGATGAAGCCGCCGCCGGTGATCTGTCCATGCCCCATCGCCCAGATCGCCAGCGTACCGTCGCCCTTTTGGAACAGCAGGTCGTCGGTACCATCGCCGTTGAAATCCGCCGCAGCTTCGAAGGTCCAGCCTGCTCCCGGGTTGCCTGGTGTGCTCCCGCTGAGGATCGCGGTGCCGTGAAGCTCCCACGTCGCGTAGTTGCCGCTCGCGTCCTCGAACAGGATGTCGCTGGTGCCGTCGCCGTTGAAATCTCCGATCGCCTTGAACATCCAGGTGCCACCCGGATTTGCAATCAGCCCGCCGCCGGTCAGAGCGTGACCGTCGGTCTCCCAGATCGCATAACCGCCCCCTGCGGCGCGGAACAGAACGTCGGCTTGTCCGTCGCCATTGAAATCGCCGGCGCCGAGCAGCGTGAACGTGCTCCCCGGACTGCCGAGCACCGGACCACCCTGGTTGACACCGCCCTCGACATTCCACACCGCGATCGTGCCCGCCGTGTTCTGAAAGAACAGGGTCGCGGGCGGTTCGTGGTGCGTCACGGCACCGGTGAGGCTCCAGCCCGCGCCCGGATTCCCGACGGTTCCCGATCCGATGACATTGCCTTCGGGGCCGAGTTCCCACACCGTAACGTCGCCGGTCTGTGCATTGCGCAAGGTCACGTCGGCCATACCGTCGCCGTTGACGTCGCCAGCGGACGTTACCGTCCAGTCGAAACCTGGCACGCCGAGGTCATGCGTCCCCACCACCGCGCCGTGCGCGACGGTCCAGGCCGAGACCATCCCGCTGTTCTGGTTCTGCAGCACGATCTCGCTGCTGCCGTCGGTCGCGTTGGCGCCGACCGCCATAACGACGGATCCCGCGCCGATCGTTCCCAGGCTGGCATCGCCGATAAGCGTGCCGTCGTCGACCAGCCAGGCGGACAGCGCGCCGGTGGCGATATTCTCCAACAGCAGATCGGCGCAGCCATCGCCGTTGACGTCGCCGGTCCCGACAAGTTGCCATTGCGCGCCAGGATTGCCGATCGTGCCGCCGCCGGAGCGCCGATCGCCGTCCATGTCCCACGTGAGGTAGGTGCCGGCAGTGTTGCGGAACAGAATGTCGCTGGTGCCATCACCGTTGAAGTCGGCGATCGCGCTCAGTTGCCAGCCTGCGCCGGGGCCTGCCAGCACCGCGGTCTCCGCGGTTTCGGTCCCGAACATGTGCCAGATAGCGATCTGGCTGCCCGATGGATTGCGGAAGATCAGATCGGCAGTGCCGCTTCGATCGACATCGCCGGTGCCGACGAGCGACCATCCCGAACCCGGCGAACCGATCGCAGCGCCGCCGACAATCGCGGTTCCATTCAGCTGCCAGGTTGCCAGGCTGCCGTCGGTGTCGCGAAACAGCAGGTCCGAGCGGCCGTCCGCATCGAAGTCGCCCTCCGTGTGAGTCGCGACGATGATCTGCGTGCCCTGTGATCCGTATTGCGAGACCTCGATGGTGCCGCCGGCGGTCCCGTCACTCGACCATTCGGCGATGTTGCCTGCCGCGTCGGTCGCCTCGAACATGAGGTGCGTTCCTACCACGGCAAGCGCGGTGGGATTGAGAGCGCGCCCTGATTGATCGCCGGTCAGCAACTCGTCGGTCGTGGTTCCGTCAGTGATCCACAGCCCGGTCTTGCCGCTCGAATCAAGTGCGGTGAAAAACAGTTCGTTGCCGAACGGGGTGAGGTATCCGGGATTGAGCGA
>CAJCHR010000438.1 GCA_903970225.1 Actinobacteria bacterium 21-64-8
CTTGGGCCCAAGCGCCGGCGGCGGCCATCGTCAGCAAGGCAAAACAGGCCAATCGAGCCAATTTACTCATCATCAATCCCCTCATCTTTATTAAAGAGCGCTGGCGTCTCGTTCACCGGTCCGGATGCGTACCACCTGGACGAGATCGAACACAAAGATTTTTCCATCCCCGACTTTTCCGGTTTGAGCCGCCTTCATGACGGCATCGATCACCTGGTCGACGAGAGCATTATCGACCGCGATTTCAATTTTTGTCTTCGGCACGAACTCCACGGCGTACTCGGCGCCCCGATAGATCTCGGTGTGACCGCGCTGACGCCCGAAGCCGCGCACTTCGGTGACCGTGACGCCTTGCACCCCGACATCGCTGACGGCCTTGCGCACATCATCGAGTTTGAACGGCTTAATGATTGCGGTGACGAGTTTCATCCCTTCGGTACCTGCTAGTTGTTGTGGCGTGGGCGCGACGAGGGCAAGCACCGGTTGTGCCAGCGCACAGGATTCCATTGCGATCAGCAGGTTAGAGAAAAATGCCGCATCGATCGCGTTTTTTCTGCACTGATCGAGAGCAGTAGACCCGCAAGCCTGCATTCAATTGAAGCGCAGTGATCGCAGCAAGCGCAGTTATCGCAACGACAACTCGAGGCGCACCTTGCCGCCTTCGGCCTTCGCCTTGTCGTTCGCAACCAGGAACACCCGCTCGGGATCGATTTGCGTGTCCTTCAACAGCAGCTGCTGCAGATTCTTTGCGCGCTGCTGGCCCAACGCCGTCAGCTCCGCCTCGCCCACGGTGATATGGCCGCGCAGTTCGCCGGTCAAGTAATCGATCTTGCCCGCCGTCAGGTCGGGCTTCGCCTTGATGGCGCTGACCGAGTCGGGAAACTTGGGCTCGGCGCCGAGATCTTTCTGATAGAGCTGAGTCAAAATATCGAGCCGCGCGTTCGGATCGAGTTGCTCGAAGGGCGCCGTCGCTGAGATGGACTTCTTGCGTGCGGCGGCCGCGGCCTGCGCCTCCTGCAGCTGTGACTTGAACTGTGCGTCGATCAGCAGGGGTCGATCGAGCGTGTCCACCACGCCGATGGGGACATCGATTTTCAATTGCGGACGCTCGGTCAACGCCTTCAATATGACCTGCGCCTTGGCCGTGGCGCCCTGATCCAGATCCGCCGCGCCGGGCTCGAAATCGATGAATTGCAAATCCGGACCGCCGCCGAACAGTGAGCCCAGCAGAGCGAACGGCGCGGTGATGGCCTTCTCCAGAATGTTGACGAATACTTTCCAAATGAGCGGCGCCAGCTTGAACTGAGGATCGTCGAGCGAGCCATTGACGGGAATATCGAGCTCGATCACACCATTGCGATCCTTGAGCAACGACACCGCCAGTTTGATCGGCAGCGAGACGGCCTGTTTGCTTTCTGTCTTATCGCCAAATTCCAGCTGCTCCACGACGATGTGGTGCTGAGCGTCCAGCTTGCGTCCATCGACCTTGTAATGCAGGTCCGTGCTCAGCTTGCCTTTCTCGATGTTGTAGCCCGCGAATTTTCCGGAATAAGGGTTGAAGGTGGCCAGCGAGATATTGTGAAAAGATAAGGCAATGTCGGTGTACAGGGGTACACCGAGCAGGTTGGCCTCGCCAGTGATCGCCACCGGCGAGAACGCCTCGACCTGTCCATGCAGATCGATCTTGGCGCGCGAATTGGCCTTCGAGGAAAGGCCGAGCACGCTGCCATGCAGGTCTTGAATGCCCGTCGAGAAGTTAGGGGTAACCGACAAATCGGCGAAATCCGCCTCGCTCGCTTCCAGCGAAACCTTCTTGATGGACATCGGCATCGGCGCCGCGGCGGCTGGCGGCGCATGAGCCCCAGCGTTGACCGGTTGCTTGCTACGGCCTTTCTTCGCGACCGGCGCGGCCGCTGCCGTGACGCTTACGGGCACTTCGGTGGTGCCCGGTGCGCCGGGCACCACCACCGTAGCACCGGGTCCCGCCAGCACCCGCGTGACGTTGAGCGTCGAGTCCGGCTCGATCATGACGCGCGCGTACATTTTTTTGGCGCTGACCTGCTCGATGTCGAGCCGATCGGGGTCATGCTGAAACTTCAGACCTTGCACATTGAGCAGGTCCCAATTGATGAAATCATCATGCAGCGCGTTATCGACGGTGTGCAGCTTCGCAACGCTGAGGTTGCCGCTGAAATCGATGGCCGGCTTGCCCGGACCGTAATGCACCCTGGTGTCGCCGCTCAACGTGCCGCTCTTGAGTGTCATCGAGGTGCGCTGAGCGATGTACGGTTGCACCGCCGCCAGTTCGATGTCGGCCAGCTTCAAGCTCAGATCCGCATTCAAGGGTTTCGGTGTGACCTCGCCTTCCACGGTCAACGAGCCCGACTCGTTGACCTTCGTGTCCAGCTTCAGATGCACTGGTTTACCGAGATCCAAACTGGCATCGGCAACGCTGATCGACAGGGGTGCCAGAATCACCTTGGCGGCCGGTTTGGTGGTGCGATCCTCGGCGTCAATGCTGGCATCGCGCAGCGCGAACTCATGCAGGCTGACGTTCCACGGCGCACTCGCCGCAGGCGCGCTTGGCGCCGCTGGCAACGCAGATGCCGCGGGTGCAGCGGGTGCCGCCGGTGTCGATGGTGCCGCGGCAGGCTGCGCGCCCGCAGGTGCCGTGCCGACCGCCGCCAATTTCATCAAATTGATCGAGCCATCCGCCTCCAGCCAGGTCACGAGCTTCAGACCGGTCAAGGTCAGCGAATCGACCTGCACACTTTGCTTAAGGTAATCCACGCTGGTGTTGCTCACGATCAGCTGCGGCAGCGTCACCCAGTCGACATCGGAATCCTTTGGCCTGACAGTCAGGTTGGAAAGCGCGATCTGCGACACGTCCGCCTTGAGGTCGACGGCGTCCCGCAGTGCAAACTTGTACGTGGCGTGCAGATCGATGCTTCCGGAATTGACCAGAAAATTTAGTCTATCCTCGAGATACTCCCAGATGGTGTGCGCCTGCAGCCCGTCGATCTGAAACTCGCCGTCCGATGCGATCGGCTGCACCGACACGTGACCGTGCCACTCCACGCGCTCGCCGAGCTTCGAGGCTCCGGAAAAGGTGAACTGGCCGCCGTCGACGCCCGTGGTGAAATCGCGCAATTCGAAATTGATGGGCTCCAGACGCGCGGTGAAGACGGACGGATGGGCGCGATCATCGTAGGTCACGAGCCCGTCGCTGACTTTGAACGAGCCGATGCGCAACGCCGGCACCGAAGCATCCTGCTTCGATTCGGGCTTCGGCGGCGTGGATGGCGGCTTGAGCTGCATCAGGTTGATCTGCCCGTCCTTGGCCGTGATGGCATTGACGAAGGGCTTCGAGAGTTCGATGTTCGCGAAGGAATACGCGCGATGCCACAGCGAGGACGCCTCGAACTTGACGAAGAAGCTGCCGAAACCCAGCAATTTCTCCGAAGCGGCATCGGCCAGCGAGAAATCATCGATCTGCAGCTGCAGCAGGAAGGGATTCACGTGAATCTCACCGACGGAGGGCTTGATTCCCGGCAAGGTCTTGGGAATGTCCTCCATGAGCGCGCTGCGGATCAAGCGCGGCGCAAGCAGAAAGCCGGCCAGCCCATATAGCGCAATCAGCAGTACAACAACCGCGGAAACTCTGAAGGAGTTCTTCTTCGTGAAGTTCGGCAAGCGGATCGTCCTGATGGGCCCCTTCGGTGCAGAGCAGCTAGTCTAGCAAAAGAACCCTCGCCGTCTTCTAGCGCTTGTTCCGTTGGATCAATCGTTTGCGTTTACGGATCTGCCTCGGGGTGAGCGGATTTTTCTTGCCGGCGAAGGGGTTCTCCTCGCCGCGGAAAATGACTCGCACCGGTGTGCCCATCAAATCGAAGGCCTTGCGGTACACGTTTACCAGGTAGCGGCGGTAGGCATCGGGTACATGGTCGATTTGGTTGCCGTGAATCACCACCACCGGAGGATTGCGCCCGCCCTGGTGAGCATAGCGCAACTTGATGCGGCGCCCGCTGACCAGGGGCGGCTGGTGGCTCTCGATGGCGGCTTCGAGCACACGGGTGAGCTCCGGGGTGCTCATGTCGCGCATCGCCGCGGCGTAGACGCTGCGCACCGCCTCGAACAGTTCACCGACGCCGCTGCCGTGGCGCGCCGAGATGAAATGCAGCGGCGCGAAATCGGCGAATTGCAGACGCTGCTCGATTTGCCGGCGGATCAGGTCGCGCTGCTCCATGGGGATGTTGTCCCATTTGTTGACCGCCAGGACCAATGCCCTGCCCTGTTCGATCACCGTGCCCAACAGGCTCGCGTCTTGTTCGGCAACCGTGTCGTGCGCGTCCATGACGACGACGACGACGTGCGCGGATTCAATGGCCTGAAGCGTTTTGATGACGCTGAATTTCTCGACCG
>CAJCHR010000439.1 GCA_903970225.1 Actinobacteria bacterium 21-64-8
CTCGCCGAACGCCGATCCGCCAGTCTGCAAGTTCCTCGATGTCGGCAAGTTCCGCTACGAGGCGCAGAAGAAGGCGAACATCGCGCGCAAGACGCAGAAGACGCAGGACATCAAAGAGATCAAGATGCGTCCGAACATCGATGATCACGATTACGATGTGAAGATGCGCAACGTCCACCGCTTCATCGACGATGGTGACAAGGTCAAGATCACGCTGCGCTTCCGCGGGCGCGAGATGAGCTACCAGCAGATCGGCATGGAACTCCTGAAGCGCGTGCAGGAAGACGTGGCCGAAGTCGCGAAGGTCGAGGCCTATCCGCGCATGGAAGGCCGCCAGATGCTGATGGTGCTTTCGCCGAAGTAATCGGGATCGCGGCGCTGCCGCAGTCCGCGATCGGCATCGCCCCGGGGTCGAACCCGGGGTCTTGGTGCGTCCACCAAACCCGCCATTGACGCGATGCTGCACTGCAGTACGATCGGGTCCATGAACAAGCGCGCTCGGCGCTTGTGGTGGAGACGCGAATGCCGGCCTCGTTCGATCAGGATCTCACCCCCAACGCGATCGTCGAGTTCAACGCCGCGAAGGATCATGGAAAGTCCGACGGCGATGCCTGGACCGCGACCGTGGCGCGGATCCGCTATGACGTCCTCCAACTGGCGATCGCCGAACTCGTGCGCGGAATGCCGGCGTCCGCGGGTGAGGCCAGGACGACGCGCTACCAGTGCATCCGCGAACTGCGCGTGCTGCGCGATACCTTCGAGAACGAGCCCGACAAGCCGCTCTGACCGCGTGGCCGGCGCAAGCGCGAAGACTATTCCGCCGGCTCTTCCCACAATTCGATCGGGCGGCCTTCGGGATCGCTGATCCGCGCGAAGCGGCCGGCTTCGGGCGAGTCCCACTCCGCGCGCCGTTCTACCGCGATGCCGTTCGCTTCGAGCTTCGCGGCGAGCGAGTCGAGCCCGGCCACGCGCAGGTTCAGCATGAACTGCCGCTCGGCCGGGAAGTAGTCGGTGTCGGCGGCGAACGGCGCGAACACTGTCGGACCGCCGGTCGTGTTCCAGACCCACTCGCCCTTGGGCGCGCCGACGCCGAGCATGTCGCGGTACCATGCGGTGAGCGCCTTGGGATCGGCCGAGCGCAGGAACACGCCGCCGATGCCCAGGACTTTTCCTTCCAAGGCTCCGCGGCCCTCCTCGCTCATCCCTTCCACTCCCGCCGTTCTTCCGCCGCGCGCAGCACTTCGTAGGCGACCTGGTATTTGTGGAACGTCTTGGCCGCCTCGGCATCGCCGGGCTTGAGGTCGGGGTGAACTTCCTTGGCGCGCGCGCGCCAGGCTTTCTTCACCGTTTCGAAATCGCAGTCTGGCCTCAGGTCGAACAGGTCGAGCGCGCGCATCTCGTCGCTGCTGCGCGTGCCGTCGCCCGAGCCGGCCCAGCGATCGTGCGCCGATTGCGCATAGCCGCCCGCATCGCGCGTTTCGGTCTGCTCGCGCGCGGCCGCTTCCTCGGCGGAGAGCCCGGCGAAATAGTCCCAGCCGGCGTTGTATTCGGCCGCGTGGCGCTGGCAGAAATACCAGCGGTCAGGCATGTTGGGCGCCTTGGGCGCGGGGCAATCGCCCGCGTCGGTGCAGCCCGCGCGGTCACACAGCCGCACCGCGGCCGCGGCACTGCCGGTGCCGTAAGCGCGCCAGCGCGGAAATCCCCAGTCGTTCGATCGTCGCGCTTGTACCATTGGACGGGGTTACACCCCGCGGCGAGTCGGGTTCAACCCCGCACGCGCATCCAGCCGAAGGCCCTTGTCTTTCCGCAGTGCAACAATTATAACTAACCTTGCTGAGTATTTTGGAACATGCCCTCATGAGCCCGCGCCTTGCAATCAGTATCGCGATCTCCGTCCTCACGATGACGGCTTTCGTGCTGTCCTCGACCGAGCCCGCGCCGCGTGCGTTCGAGGGCCGCGAGGAGCGCAGCGTGATCGAGGCGCAATTGCCGTCGCCGGCGCAGGACCTGCGCGCGCTGGCGAGTCCGCTTCTGCGGTGATACCGGGGCGGGATCCGGCGCGGCCTTCGCGGGTTGCGCCCAATATTCCCGTTCGGAGTGTCCCGATGCAATTCCTCCGCCCGCTGGCGCTTGCGCTCGCCTTGTTCGCGATTCCGGTCAGCGCCGTTGCCGTACCCGCGCCGCGCGTGCCGATCACGAGCTTCGACCAACTGCGCCAGCCTCTGCCGCTGCCTTATGACGAGCACGCCGATGCCGATGCGGCGGTCAGCGCGGCGCTGGCGCGTGCGAAGGCGCATCACAAGTTGCTGCTAGTCGATCTGGGCGGAAACTGGTGCCTCGATTGCCGGCTGCTCGCCGCGACGATCGAGACGCCGGTGCTGGGCGCATGGGTGGCGAAGCATTACGAACTGGTCAGCGTCGATGTCGGGCGCTTCACCAAGAACCTGCAGATCCTGCCCCGTTTCGGCGCGCCCGCCGGCCGTCCCGAGGGCGTGCCTGCACTGCTGGTGGTCGATCCGAGGAGCGGCAAGCTGATCAACGCGGGCCATATCGCCGCGCTCGCCGACGCCCGCTCGATGAGCCCGCAGGGCCTCGCCGACTGGCTCGCGCAATGGGTGCGTTGAGGCGCGGGCAGGCGTCTTCTCATTCACAAGCCCAACTCAGGTGATCACCGACCGTATCCCGTTCTCTCCGGGAGAGCCACTCCGCCCCGACCCGGCGCTCAATGACACGCCATGCCGGCGACCTGGTTTAACGCCTGCATCGGCTGGACACCGCTCCGCGCGTCCCTAAGTACGGCGCATGACCCTCCCCCCGAAACCTTCGGCCAGCAAGGCCAAGCTCATCATCCGTCCCGCCCGGCGCAAGGACGCGCGCGCGATCGCGGAGCTTTCGGCCAAGGTCTATGGCGCGGCCGATGCGTTCATCCAGGCCGAGGTGCGCGGGCAGATCAACAACTTCGGCGAGGGGCAGTTCGTCGCCGATTACGAAGGCGTGATCGTCGGCCACTGTGCGACGATGGTGGTCACCGAAGCGCAGGCGTTCGGCTCGCACACCTGGGAAGAGATCACCGGCGGCGGCTATGGCCGGCAGGTGCTGCCCGAGGCGGACATCCTCTATGGCTTCGAGGTCTGCGTCGATCCCGCGTTCCGGCGGCTGCGCATCGGCCAGCGGCTTTACCGCAAGCGCAAGGAACTGTGCGAGAATCTCGAGCTCAAGGGCATCGTCTTTGCCGGACGGATGCCCGGATACGCGCGCCAGAAACGCAAGTTTCCCAACCCGCAGGAGTATCTCGACGCGGTGCTGGAAAAGCGGATCAAGGATCCGGTGATCAGCTTCCAGCTCGAACAGGGCTATGAGGCCAAGCGAGTCCTGCCCGATTACATCCCGCAGGACCGCGACAGCGGCGGCAACGCGGTGCTGATGTTCTGGCCCAACCCGCTGGCCCCGCCCGAAACGGTCAACAAGCTCCACGGGCTCAAGGGCCGGCTGCCCTCGACCGTGCGCATGGCGACCGTGCAGTTCCAGATGCGCGGGATCGCCGCGTTCGAGGAGTTCGAGACCCAGGTCGAATACTGGGTCGACGTCGCGGCCGACTACGGCAGCGACTTCGTGGCGTTCCCCGAGTTGTTCACGCTCGAACTGCTGTCGATCGAGAAGAAGAAACTCGCGCCCGCCGAGGCGATCGAGCGGATCGCGGAGCACACCGAACGGTTCACGGCGTTCATGGAAAAGCTGGCGGTCAGCTACAACATCAACATCATCGGCGGCTCGCACCCGACACGGATGGAGAACGGCGACATCCGCAACGTCGCCTACGTGTTCCTGCGCGACGGCTCGGTCCACACCCGCGACAAGCTCCATCCGACCCCGTCCGAACGGCGCTGGTGGAACATCAAGGGCGGCTACGGCGCCAACGTCA
>CAJCHR010000440.1 GCA_903970225.1 Actinobacteria bacterium 21-64-8
CGGGCGGCAATGCGCCGCTCGCCACGTTCTCCAATCACCGCGGCGTTGTGCCGATGTCGTCGATCCTGGCAACGCTCTCGCTGATCGGGTGAGCGCGACGCATCTGCTCGTCGCGCTCACCCGATCGACTGCCCGACTTGAACGAGCCTTTACCTGGCCGCCGCGGACCCGCCACATCGCGATCCGCGTTGACGATGCCGCCCGCCTTCGATGCGGCCCTGCGTCGCGCAGGAATCATCGTGAAGACGTAATGACCCATGACGGCAGACTAAATCCGGACGCCTATACGTCGTCGATGGCTATATCGCCGATACCTTGCCCAGCGCCGATCGGCCCCGGAGGCAACGCATGCGCGCGCGAATGTTGCCGCAAATAGGTTAACGCGAAGCCCTAGACCGCGTCCCACCCGCCGGTTACGGCGGTGCAGCAAATATGCGGGTCGCATCGAGGAGCGGGAAGTTGCGAAAGATCGGTCTCATCGGCGGCATGAGCTGGTTTTCGACACGCACTTATTACGAACACATCAACCAGGGCGTGCAGGCGCGAAAGGGTCTTGAGGCCAGTGCGCCGCTGCTCATCGAAAGCCTGGATTTCACCGAACTCTCGCGGCTGTCCAGCGCCGAGGACTGGACGCGCGCGGCACAGGTGCTTGCCGATTCCGCCAGACGTCTCGAAACCGCGGGCGCGTCCGCGATCCTGATCGGGGCCAATTCGATGCATAAAGTCTACGACACGGTCGCCGCGGCCGTTTCGGTGCCGGTGCTGCACATCGCCGAATGCGTGGGCGAGCGGATGGCCGCGAAAGGCGTCAAGAAAGCCGCGCTCATCGGCACGCGCAACGTGATGCTCGAAAGTTTTTATCGGCAAAAGCTGATCGCACGCGATATCGAGTTGCTTCCCCCCGACATGCGCTTCGTCGAAACGCTCGACCAGATCATCTACGGGCAACTGATGCAGGGCAAGGCGACGCCGCAAGCCAGGCGCGAGCTCAAATCGATCCTCACATACCTCTCGCAGGACGGCGCGCAGGCGGTGGTTCTGGGCGCAACCGAACTCGAGATGGTGGTCGACGTCGATGCGACCGTGCTGCCGATCTACGATTGCATCCGCATCCACGCCGACGCTGCAGTCGCGTGGATCCTGGAGTGACGCTCGCCGCTTACGCGTCCGATCCCCGACAATCGCGTGGCCGGGAATTCGCGCTCGAAGGCGCACTGGCCAGGGGCCCGCGCACCCCATTCCAGCGTGACCGCGACCGCATCGTCCACTCGATCGCGTTTCGCCGCCTGCGCCACAAGACCCAGGTGTTCATCGCGCCCGATGGCGATCATTACCGCGTGCGGCTCACGCACAGCCTGGAGGTTGCGCAGATTGCCCGGGTGATCGCCCGCGAGCTCGGGCTGGACGAGGACCTGACCGAGGCGCTCGCGCTGGCGCACGACATCGGCCACGCGCCGTTCGGCCACGCGGGTGAGGAGGCGCTTCAGGCGATGATGACGCATGCGGGCGGCTTCGATCACAACGCGCACTGCTTACGCGTGCTGATGCGGCTCGAATCGCCCTATTGCGAGCACGATGGGCTCAACCTCAGCTGGGAGACCTGCGAAGGCATCGCCAAACACAACGGGCCGGTGGCCGAGCCGGGCTGGGCACTCGCGCAACTGGACTGCGCGTTCCCGCTGGAACTGGGCACATACCCGTCGCTCGAGGCGCAAGTCGCGGCGATCTCCGACGACATCGCTTACGACAATCACGACATCGACGATGGGCTTCGCGCAGGCTTTCTCAATCGTGACGAATTGCTCGCGCACCCGTTCGTATCCGACCAGTGGCGCGCGGTCGAGAAACGTCACCCCCGCGCGCCCATCGATCGGCAGCTGCGCGAACTCGTCCGCAGCCAGATCGGCGCGATGGTCAACGACGTGCTCGGCGAAACGCGCGCGCGGGTCAAGGGCATGGCCAGCAGCGAGGACGTGCGGCGCGCCGGCCGTTTCACCGCCGCGTTCTCGCCGCCGATCGAGGTGGGCGAGCGTGCCTTCAAGCGGTTCATGTACGAGAAGCTCTATTACCATCCCGAGCAGGTCGAAACCTCGCGCGACGCCAAGGCGGTCGTGGCAGAACTGTTCAACGCCTATCGTGCAGACCCGGCATTGATGGGCGGCAGTTGGTTCGAGCGCCTGCCTGAGGCCGAGCCCGCGCGCAGCCGCCACATCGCCGATTACATCGCCGGCATGACCGACCGTTACGCGCTCTCGCGCCACGAGGAAATCACCGGCCGCAGGGTCGAAGGATTGTGCCGGGTCTAACCGACAACTCCGCTGCGCCGCACCATTGACTCGACCTCACGAGGTCGCCACCTTTCCTCCACGTCGCTGACAACGCGGGAGAGATCGCGCGATTCGGGTAAAACCGGTTCGCGCGGCGCCGAAGGAGCAACCGCCCCGGAAACTCTCAGGCAAAAGGACCGCGCCAAGTCGATAGCGATGCTCTGGAAAGTGCCCTTTCCTTTGGGAGAGGGCCGCCGACGGTGTAACCCTGCCCTGCAGGGGAAAACTCTCAGGCTTCCGTGACAGAGGGGGCACCGGAATGGTGTGCCAAACTGTGCGGAGCCGACTCTTGAGCGAAAACCCTCTTGATACCATCGATAGCGACGACGATGAGCCGATCGAGCCGCTGACGCTTCCGCTCGATGCGTGGCACCGGGAGCAAGGCGCGCGGATGGTCCCGTTCGCAGGGTACCTGATGCCCGTTCAGTATGAGGGCATCATCGCGGAACACTTGTGGACGCGTGACAGCGCCGGATTGTTCGACGTCAGCCACATGGGCCAACTGTTCTTGAGCGGCGATGGGCTGGAAGCGGCGGTCGAGGCGGTGCTGCCGATCGATCTTTCCACATTGAAGCTTGGTGCCGTGCGCTATTCGCTACTGCTCGATGACAACGGCGGCATTCTTGACGACCTGATGGTCTCGCGTTGGCGGGACGGCCTTTACGTCGTCGTCAACGGGGCAACCAAGTGGGACGACATCGGTCATTTGCGCGAATATCTGCCCGACGAGATCACCATCAACCACCTCGACGATCGCGCACTGCTGGCGCTCCAGGGTCCGCGTGCGCATTACGCGTTGTCACGGCTCGTCACCGGTGATTATCCGCTGGAGGCGCTCACGTTCATGAAGGGCGGCCGCTTCATGCTGGGCGACGCGGACGTCTGGATCAGCCGCTCTGGCTATACCGGCGAAGACGGCTTCGAGATCTCGCTGCCGGCAGAGAACGCATCCGAGATCGCCACGTTGATCGCCGCCGAGCCCGAAGTGAAACCGATTGGCCTCGGTGCGCGCGATTCGCTGCGGCTCGAAGCCGGGTTGCCGCTGTATGGCCATGATCTGAGCCCCGAGACCGACCCGATCAGCGCTGATCTTGCGTTCGGCATCAATAAGCGCCGCCGCAAGGAAGGCGGCTTCCCGGGCGCCGACGTTATCCTGCCGCTGTTTGCCAGCGGCGCTTCGACGAAACGCATTGGCCTAACGTTGGAAGGTCGTGCCGCGGCCCGGGAAGGGGCCAAGGTTTTTTCGGGCGATCATGAGGTTGGCATCATAACCTCAGGTGGATTCTCGCCATCGCTGGCCCAGCCCATCGCCATGGCGTATATTTCCGCCGAACACGCTGCAGATGGCACGGCGCTCGAAATAGACGTGCGCGGCAAGCGGCTTCCCGCAGCGGTCGCGCCGATGCCGTTCATCCCCCACCGCTACGTCCGCTGAGGAGCCCCGCATGACCCGTTACTTCACCAAGGATCACGAGTGGATCGACGTCGATGGCGACACCGGCACGGTCGGGATTACCGATTATGCGCAGGGACAGCTCGGCGACATCACCTTCGTCGAACTACCCGATCCCGGCGCGGCTCTGAGCAAAGGTGGGGCTGCCTCGGTGGTCGATTCGGTCAAGGCCGCCAGCGATGTCTACGCGCCGGTATCGGGCACGGTAAGCGCGCAAAACGGAGCGCTCGAAGACGCACCCGAACTGGTCAACACCGATGCGGAGACCGAGGGCTGGCTGTTCCAGCTGACGCTGTCGTCGCCTGCCGAGCTCGACGGCTTGATGGATAAGGCGGCTTATGACGCATATGTCGAAAGTCTCTGACTGATGCGTTATCTCCCGCTCTCCGCCGCTGACCGTACCGCAATGCTTGGCGTGATTGGCGCCGGGTCGATCGACGAACTGTTCGCCGACGTCCCTGCCGATGCACGCCTGTCCGGCCCGATCGCCGATCTCCCGTCGCACGCCAGCGAGATGGCGGTCGAGCGGCACATGGGCGAGCTCGCGGCGAAGAACCTGAGCGCCGCGCATGCGCCGTTCTTTTTGGGGGCGGGAGCCTATCGTCACCATGTGCCCGCAACGGTCGATCATATCATCCAGCGCGGTGAGTTTCTGACCGCTTATACCCCGTACCAGCCCGAAATCGCGCAAGGCACACTCCAGGTTCTGTTCGAGTTCCAGACCCAGGTCGCGCGGCTCTACGGCACCGATATCGCCAACGCCTCGATGTACGATGGCTCGACCGCGTGCTGGGAGGCGATCCTGATGGCGGCGCGGATCACCAAGCGCGGCAAGGCGGTGATCTCGGGCGGGCTCCATCCGCATTATCTCGCGACCGTACAGACAATGGCCAAGTTCACAGGCGACACGATCGATGCGCGACTGCCGAGGCTCGAAGCCGAACCCGACGACGCGGAGACGATCTCCGCGATAGATGGCGATACCTCGTGCGTGGTGGTGCAGTATCCCGATATCCTCGGCCGGATCCCTGATCTGGCGGCGATCGCGGAGGCAGCGCATGCCAAGGGCGCGCTGCTGATCGCGGTGGTGACCGAGCCGGTCACGCTCGGGCTGATCGAAGCTCCGGGCAACCTGGGTGCGGACATCGTGGTAGGCGAGGGGCAGTCGATTGGTGTGGGTCTGCAGTTCGGCGGGCCCTACCTCGGGCTGTTTGGCTGCCGCGAGAAATACGTGCGTCAGATGCCCGGGCGACTTTGCGGGCAAACTGTCGATGCGGACGGAAAGCGCGGCTTCGTGCTTACGCTCTCGACTCGCGAGCAGCATATCCGGCGTGAGAAGGCGACGAGCAATATCTGCACGAATTCAGGGCTTTGTGCGCTGGCCTTTTCAGTTCACATGAGTCTTCTAGGCGGCGAAGGCTTGGCAAGGCTGGCGCGGATCAACCATGCGCGTGCCAAGGCGACGATCGCCAAGCTCTCGGCAATTCCGGGGGTCTCTGTGCTCAATACCGCATTCGTCAATGAGGCCTGCGTCATCCTGCCAGGCGATGCGCGCGAAGCGGTGCATGCGCTGGTGGCACATGGCGTGCTCGGCGGGGTTTCGCTCGGGCGGCTTTATCCGGATGCGCCCCAGCTTCATGCCGGACTGCTCATCACCGCCACCGAATGTACGACCGACGCCGATATCGATCGGCTCGCCGAAGGACTCGAAGCGGTCCTAGAAGGAGTTTCGGCATGAACGCGCTCAACCCTTCCGGATGGCGGCCCGAGAAAACTGAGAGCACCTCAGCCGCTCTGGCACCCACCGCGAGCGGCGATCGCGGGCTGATGCTCGAAGAACCACTGATCTTCGAACTCGGCCGCGAGGGTCAGACCGGGGTCGATTTCGACAATGCGGACGAGGCGCCGGACGCCGCGCTCGGTGCATTCCTACGAAAGGCACCAGTGGCGTTGCCGGGACTGAGCGAGCCCGAGGCGATGCGGCATTACACGCGTCTGTCGCGCCAGAACTACGCCATCGATCTTGGCCCGTTCCCGCTCGGCTCGTGCACGATGAAGCACAATCCGCGCCTGAACGAGAAGATCGCGCGTCTTCCGGGCTTTGCCGACGTCCACCCGCTCCAGCCGCAGGAAACCGTCCGCGGCGCGTTCGAGGTGATCAACGAACTCGCGGTGTGGCTGGTCAAGCTCACCGGCATGCACGGCGTGGCGATGACGCCCAAGGCCGGCGCGCACGGGGAACTGTGCGGGCTGCTGTGTATCCGCAGCGCGCTAGACGCTCGTGGTGAGAGCCGCCCGGTGGTGCTGGTCCCCGAAAGCGCCCACGGCACCAACCCTGCAACCGCAGCTTTTGCGGGCTTCCGGGTCGAGAACATCCCTGCCACGGACGAAGGCCGGGTCGATCTCGCTGCGCTCGAAGCGCGGCTTGGACCCGACGTGGCGGGGGTGATGATCACCAACCCGAACACCTGCGGGTTGTTCGAGCGGGATATGAAGAAAATCTCGGATCTCGTTCATAACGCTGGCGGATATGTCTATTGCGACGGGGCCAACTTCAACGCGATCGTCGGCAAGGTGCGCCCGGGCGACCTCGGCATCGATGCGATGCACATCAACCTGCACAAGACCTTCTCGACCCCGCACGGCGGCGGTGGGCCGGGTTCAGGGCCGGTGGTGTTGTCGGAGGCGCTTTCGCCCTTCGGGCCGATGCCGTTCACCGCGCGCATGCCGGACAATGTCGTCTACCTCGTCGAAGAGGAAGACGCCGCGACTCAGGGCCACTCGCAGTCGTTCGGACGAATGAGCGCGTTTCACGGACAGTTCGGTATGTTCAGCCGCGCGCTGACCTACATCCTCAGCCATGGCGCGGACGGACTGCGGCAAGTCGCCGAGGACGCGGTGCTTAACGCGAACTACGTTTTGCGCAGCTTGGAGGACGTGCTGCATGCGCCGTTCGGTGCCTCGGGTCCGTGCATGCACGAGGCGCTGTTCAGCGACGACGAACTGCCCGAGGGCTTCACCACGCTCGATATCGCCAAGGGCATGATCGATGAGGGCTTCCACCCGATGACGGTCTATTTCCCGCTGGTCGTCCATGGCGCGATGCTGGTCGAACCGACCGAGACCGAGAGCAAGCAGGGTCTCGACCGGCTGATCGCGTCGCTCCGCTCGCTGGCTGCTCGCGCGCAGGCGCAGGATCCGAGCCTCAAGTCAGCGCCGCACTTCGCCCCGCGGCGCCGACTTGATGAGACGCTGGCGGCGAGGAAGCCGGTGCTGACATGGCAGGGGCATGTCCAGGCGCCGGGCGCGCCTTCACTGTCGGAGATCGGCGGGAGCTGATCTCCGAGAAGGCGGGGAAGGGTGATCAGCCCTTCTTGCCGCCGACTCCTTTGAGATACTGCTCCATCCCCTTGATGTACTCGGGGTTCAGCATCAGGCCGGCGTTGGCCATGCGCTCGACGTTGCGGCCCTGATCGCGGCCGAGTTCGGCGCACAGTTCGATCGCCACTTTGGCGGCGCCCATCTGCTCGCCATTCTGCTTGGCGAGGTGGCGGCAGAAATCGAGCACCTCGGCCTCGAACACGTCATCCTCGTAGACCTGATGGACGAGGCCCATGGTGAGCGCGAGGTCCGCAGTCGCGGGCTTGTTCGCCATGATCAGCCAGCGCGCCCAGTGCGGCCCGCACATCCGCGACAGGCGCGAGACACCGTTGGAGGCGGGGAGCACGCCGAACAGGCCCTCGGGAAATGCATAGCCTGCACTCTTGGCGGCGAGGCGGAAGTCACACGAGAGGCTCATCTCCAGCCCGCCGCCGACGCACATCGCCTGATGCGCAACGACGATCGGTTTCTCGATATGCTCCATCTCGTCCCACAGCTGCTGCATGTTATTGAGATTGAGCCGGTGGTTCTCACGGATGCCGCGCGCGCTGCCCCCGGTGTAGGCGGGCGAGACCACGCGCCGGTCGCCGCTGCGCAAGTCCGCGCCCGAGCTGAAATAGCGGCCCGTAGCGCGGATCAGGAACACTTTGAGTTCGGGCGTGTCGCGGAAGCGCAGCACCGCCTCGGTCAAGAGGTCCATCATCTCGCGCGAGATTGCGTTCAACTTTTCGGGCCGGTTGAGCGTGGCGATGACGATGCCCTCGGCGGTGTCTTCGACGAGCAGGTGCGGCGCTTCCTCGGTCATGCAGGGTCCTCTCTGAAGAATACGATCTTTTAAATCCCGGCCGGCGGGCGAGAGCCTGTCTCAGCAGGCGCAGTGCCGGAGTCGAATGCCGCCTACGCCGGAATTGCGAACAAGGGGAGGGGGCGTAGTAAGAGCTCGCGATGCGCGTGCCGCTATACCGCGACGGGCGCGGGGATATGCGCTTGCGGGCTGTATCCGCTGACCGCGAAATCCTCAATCCGGTAGTCGAATATCGAGGACGGCCGGCGCAAAATTGCCAGTTTCGGTTCGCCCGAGGGAATGCGGCTCAGTTGCTCCTGCAGCAGCGCCGCATGGTTTAGGTAAACGTGGGTATCGCCGCCCATCCACACCGCCTCGCCGGGCTCCAGATCGCATTGCTGCGCCAGCATGCGGATGAGCAGCGCGAGCGACCACATGTTGAACGCGAAACCGAGCCCGAGATCACAGCTTCGCTGGTAGAGCAGCCCTGAGAGCTTCCCGTCCGCGACGTGGAACTGGTAGGTCTTATGACACGGCGGCAGCGCCATCGCGTCGAGCTCGGCGACGTTCCAACCTTCGATGATATGGCGCCGGCTGCCGGGGTTGTGGCGCAGACCCTCGATCAGTTGCGCGATCTGGTTGATCCCGAGGCCCTTGCGGAACGTGCCATCGCCCGTCGGCTCGTAAGTCGCCCAGTCGACCCACTGTTTGCCGTAGACCGGACCCAGATCGCCCCAGAGCGCCGCAAATTCCGCATCGGCGACGATCCGCGCGGAGAATTCTGCCCGGCCGATCGCATCACCGGCCTCGCGGCGATAGCGGTCGAGCGGCCAGTCGGTCCAGATCTCCACGCCTTGCGCGCAAAGTTCGCGGATGTTGGTGCCGCCAGTGAGGAACCACAGCATCTCGCGTGTCGCGGTTTTCCAGAACACGCGCTTGGTCGACAGTAGCGGCATCGCGCCGCCGGTCAGATCGAAGCGGATCTCCGCGCCCAGGATAGATCGCGTGCCCACGCCGGTGCGATCGATCCGCTCGTCGCCATGCTCCCAGATGCGGCGCATCAGATCGAGATATTGCCATTCCCAGTGCCGGGGAGCGGGAGAATCGGTACGGTTTGCGAGCGTCGCCATGTTGGTAATCTAACGTGCGATTGCCCGCTTGCCACCCCGCACATGCCCCCTTATAGGCCCGCTCCTGCCTCGCGGGTGCTTCGGCGCTCACGATCGGTCGGGGAGTAGCTCAGCCTGGTAGAGCACTGTCTTCGGGAGGCAGGGGCCGGAGGTTCGAATCCTCTCTCCCCGACCAACATTTTGCGCGCGCTTCACCCGTTGAGGTGAAGCCCGGCATCCACCAACAGCGTTTCACCGGTGACATGCCGCGCCGCGCGCGATCCCAGGAACAGCGCGCCTTCGGCGATGTCTTCCGGGGTGGAGACGACCTTGAGCGGTGTCGTTTCGCGCATCTTCTCGCGCAGACGATCGGTGTCGGTGCCCAGCTTGTCGAACCACGGGCTATCGAAGAAGCCCGGGCAGATCGCGTTGACGCGGATCTTCGGCGCCAGCGCCTTCGCCAGCGATACCGTCAAGTTGTTGAGCGCTGCTTTCGAAGCCGAATAGGCCACCGATGAGCCGCCACCGGTCACGCCGGCGATCGAAGAGGTGTTGACCACTGCGCCGACGTTCGCGGCTTCCAACAAAGAACGCGCCGCGCGAATCATCTGATACGCGCCGACGACATTGACCCGGTAGATCGCGAGGAAGTCCTCGCCGCTCAAGCCATCGAGATTGTCATGCCGCGCGCTGCGGGTGATCCCGGCGTTGTTGAACAGCGTGTCGATCCGCCCGAACCGCGCGGCCTTGGCGACGATCGCCTGGCAGACCGCATCATCACCGACATCGCCCTGCGCGAGGATCGCTTCCGCGCCTGCTGCCTCAACCAGCGCCGCGGTCTCTTCGGCATCGACCAGGTTGCTGGCGAAGTTGATCAATACCGCTTTCGCCCCGCGCTGCGCCGTGCCTATCGCAATCGCGCGGCCGAGGCCGGTGGAGGCGCCGGTCACCACGACGATATTGTCCCGATACGTTCCGTCCATCTCGTTTCGTTCTCCCAAGAACCCGATGCGTGGAATCAAGCGGGACAGGAAGCAAGATCACCCCAGAAGGCAAGCGCGCGCGCCGCGTCGCTCTCTGCCCGCCTGGGGCACTCGCGCAAGCGCGTGTGGGCGGATCATCCAAACCGCGCCATGAACTCCGCAGCCGCAGCGGTCTCGGCGTCCTGCTTGCTCGATCCGGTCGCCTGCGCCTCGCCGATGCCTTTGATCGAGACTTCAACCGTAAAGCGCGCCGAGTGATCGGGGCCGGACCGCTCGACCAGGCGGTATTGCGGCAGCTTGCGGCGGTTGCC
>CAJCHR010000441.1 GCA_903970225.1 Actinobacteria bacterium 21-64-8
GCCTCGGCGACTGGCGCCTCGATTACCGGATCACTGATTGCCTCGTCGGCAAGAACGACTTCCGGTTCGGCGAGCGGACCCTCGGAGGCCTCGCCGGGCTCATCGGATTCGGCTTCGCCATCCGTTGCGGCCTCGTCACCGCGACCACGACCACGCCGACGACGCCCGCGGCGGCGACGCTTGCGCGGTGCCTCACCGTCGATCGACTCGGTCTCGGCCTCGCTGCCTTCGGTCTCTGCTTCGGAAAGCTCGTCGCCCTCATCGGCTTCGCCTTCGTCAGCTTCGCCCACGTCAGCTTCGCGCGCGTCACTTTCGAGCGCCTCGGCGTCCTCGGGCGCTGCCGGGTTCTCGTCCCGGCCGCGACCGCGGCGGCGGCGGCGGCGCTTGCGCTTTCCGCCATCACCCTCGTCGGCCCTGGCCTCGGCGCGCGAGTCGCCGTCGCTGGCGCCGCGCGGTTCTTCCTCGCCAGCTGCGTCCTCGACGTCGTCCTCGAAGTCCTCCTCATCGACGATATCGTCGTCGATGAATTCATCGGGCTCGGCGATCGGCGTGAACACCGGTACGAACTCGGGCCGGGGCCCGCTCGACCCGACGCGCATCTTCGCGCCTTCGTTCTCACCCTCGGGGATCACTTCGACGCGCACGCCGTAGCGCACTTCGATCTCGCCGAGATCAGGCCGCTTGGCGTTGAGCAGGTACACCGCCGCCTCGGTGCTCGCGAACAGAGAGATGATCGAGCCGCGACCCTTGGCGGCCTCGTCCTCGATCAGGCGCAGCGCGGACAAACCGGCCGAGCTGGCGGTACGGACCAGGCCCGAACCGTCGCAGTGCGGGCAGGTGCGCGTGGTCGCCTCGAGCACGCCGGTGCGCAGGCGCTGGCGGCTCATCTCCATCAGGCCGAAGCTGGAGATCCGGCCGACCTGGATACGCGCGCGATCGTTCTTGAGCGCGTCCTTGACCGCCTTTTCGACCTTACGGACGTTGGAGCCGTGCTCCATGTCGATGAAGTCGATGACGACGAGGCCGGCCATGTCGCGCAGGCGCAGCTGACGCGCGATTTCGCGCGCGGCTTCGAGGTTGGTGTTGAGCGCGGTCGCCTCGATCCCGTATTCCTTGGTGGAACGGCCCGAGTTGATGTCGATCGAGACCAGCGCCTCGGTCGGGTTGATCACGATGTATCCGCCCGAACGCAGCTGCACGACCGGATCGTACATCGCGGTCAGCTGGTCCTCGGCGCCGTAGCGCTGATACAGCGGCACGGCGTCGGCGTACTGCTTCACCTTGGGCACGTGCGTGGGCATCAGCAGCTTCATGAAGTCGCGCGCGGCGCGGTAGCCATGCTCGCCCTCGACGACGACTTCCTCGATCTCGCGGTTGTAGATGTCGCGGATCGCGCGCTTGATCAGGTCGCTGTCCGAGTGGATCAGCGCGGGCGCCGAGGCGCTCAGCGTGTTCTCGCGGATCCCGTCCCACAGGCGGGCGAGATAGTCGAAGTCACGCTTGATCTCGGGCTTGGTGCGGCTGAGGCCGGCGGTGCGCACGATGCAGCCCATCGACTTGGGCAGGTTGAGCTCACCCATGATCGTCTTGAGGCGTTTGCGATCCGACGCATTGCTGATCTTGCGGCTGATGCCGCCGCCGTGGCTCGAATTGGGCATCAGCACGCAGTAACGGCCCGCGAGGCTGAGGTACGTGGTCAGCGCCGCGCCCTTGTTGCCGCGCTCTTCCTTGACGACCTGCACCAGCAGCACCTGGCGGCGATGGATGACGTCCTGAATTTTGTAACGGCGGCGCAGCGCCATGCGGCGGTTGCGCAGATCTTCGGCCTCCTTGGAGCGGCCACGGTTGCCACCCTGACGCCCACGGCCCTGGCGGCGCGGCTGGCCATCGCTGGTGCCTTCGCCTTCGGTCTGCTCTTCATCGCCGTAAGCGAAGCCGTTCTCGACGTGGCCTGCCTCGATCGTGGCGACTTCGCCCTTCTCGGAGGTATCGATCTCCGTAACGCCGCCCTGATCGTCATGATCGTGGTAATCGTCGCCGTCGTCATCATGATCGTCGTCATCGTGACCGTCTTCGTCGGCCTCTTCGGCAGCGCGCAGAGCTTCTTCTTCCTCGGCCTGCGCGGCTTCTTCGGCGATCAGTGCCTCACGGTCTTCGCGCGGGATCTGGTAGTAGTCTGGGTGAATTTCGCTGAAGGCGAGGAAGCCGTGGCGGTTGCCGCCGAAATCCACGAACGCCGCTTGCAGCGACGGCTCGACGCGCGTCACTTTGGCGAGGTAGATGTTGCCTTTTATCTGCTTGTGTTCGGCGGACTCGAAATCGAATTCTTCAATACGATTGCCCTGAAGCACGGCCACGCGGGTTTCTTCCGCGTGGCGCGCATCGATCAGCATGCGCTGGGTCATTAGGTATTCTCCGGGCACGCCGCGGCTCGAAACTGGCCGGCCGCAAGGCGCGCAATGTGTGTGATGTCATGGAAGGCCGCGCGGGGCCGATCGGCTCCGTGCGCGGCGCGGGACTATGGTGAGCGTGAATAGGGTGAGGGGCAGGGCGCTGCGACGCCCGGCTGTGCTCGCCGATCTGCTCGATCGTGTCTGCGAAATCGAGAAAGCGCGGCATCGTGCCTCGCGCTGCGTCCGCCGCTGCGACCTGCCTGACCCGCAAGGGGTGGGGCAAGCAGTGCGGCAAGGGGCTTCTCATGTTTCGCGTCAACCTTTTCGGACCGGGAACATATTCGTCATTCCCGGTTGGGGACCGCGCTATGGCGACCATTCCCGAATCGTTCGCTTGGTCCGAAGTTTGCCCGGATGACGGCGTGGGAATGGAAGGATTGCCAAGGGTTTGGCCCAACCGCGTGCGACGTAGCATCGTAGAGTTGAGCCGACAAGTTTATTGCGCGGTGCTGAAGCAATGCACGGGTTGCGTTGGCTGCAAGACTTTGCCGGAGAGCCGCTTGGCGGCGCAAGCACGACCGGCTAAGCCCGCGCCGAATGGCTGACCCGACTTCTTCGACAACAGGCCCACGTGCTCGCTTGCGCGGCATTTCTGCCGGCGTGATCGGTGCGCTGCGTCGTCGCAGGTTGCTGCGGATCGCGCTTTACCTCGCGCTTGCGTTCGTCATCGTGTTCGCCGCGGGCTATGCGTTCCTGTCGCGCAACCTGCCCTCGGGCCGCGAACTTCTGAGCTACCAGCCGCCGCTGCCCACGATGGTGCGCGGGATCGATGGCGACGTGATCTACAGTTACGCACGCGAGCGGCGGGTGCAGCTGCGCTACGTCGATTTCCCGAAGCCGTTGCAGAACGCGTTCCTCTCGGCCGAGGACAAGAATTTCTGGACGCATGGCGGCGTCGATTTCACGGGCCTTGCGGGCGCAGTGTTCGATTACGTGACCAAATTCGGCTCGGGCGAACGCTCGCGCGGCGGATCGACGATCACGCAGCAGGTCGCCAAGAACATCCTCGTCGGCAACCAGTATTCGGTCACGCGCAAGCTCAAGGAAATGATCGTCGCGCGGCGGATCGAGGGCGTGCTGACCAAGCAGCAGATCCTCGAACTCTATCTCAACGAGATCCCGCTTGGCCGGCAGAGCTTCGGAGTGCAGGCGGCGGCGCAGGCGTACTTCGGCAAGGATGTCGACGAACTCAGCCTCGCACAGGACGCGTTCCTCGCGATCCTGCCCAAGGCGCCCGAGACGTACAGCCGCGCCAAGTTCGTCGACAAGGCGATCGACCGGCGCAACTGGGTGCTCGACCAGATGGTCAAGAACGGTTGGGCCAGCGCCGCGGCCGCCGCCGAAGCCAAGGCGCAGCCGCTGGGCCTGATCCCGCGCCGAGTGGTGAGCTACGATCCGTCGCTCGGCTACTTCGTCGAAGAAGTGCGGCGGCGGCTGATCGCCAAGTATGGCGAGAATGCCAGCACCGGGCCGAACAGCGTTTATGCTGGCGGACTGTGGGTGCGCACCTCGGTCGACCCGCAGTTGCAGAAAGCCGGGCGCGATGCGCTGCGGGCAGGGCTGCTGCGCTATGCGGCAGGGCGTGGCTGGCACGGCCCGATCATGCACCTCGCCGACTTCGACCCGGAGCAGTGGCAAAGCCAGCTCGCGTTTGCGAACAAGACGATCGATTACCAGAACTGGCGAGTCGGCGTGGTGCTGGCGCATGACGGGAACAGCGGGACCATCGGCTTCACCGACGGCAGCACGCATCCGCTGACAGGCATTCCCGATCCCGTAAAACCCGGTGACGTGATCGCCGCCGCACCGGCCGACAGCAACACTTTTGCCGTCCGCACGATCCCAGAAGTTTCCGGCGGGATGCTGGTCGAAGATCCGTCGAGCGGACGGATCCTGGCGATGCAGGGCGGCTTCGATTCGGGACTCGATTCGTTCAACCGTGCGACGCAGGCCGAGCGTCAGCCCGGATCGACGATCAAGCCGTTCGTCTACGCGACCGCGCTCGACGCCGGAATGACTCCCACGACGATGGTGCTCGACGGCACGTTCTGCGTCTATCAGGGCGCGGCGCTAGGGCAGAAGTGCTTCAAGAACTTCGGCGACGAGGGCGGCGGCGGCCTTCACACGATGCGCTGGGGGCTCGAGCAATCGCGCAACCTGATGACCGTGCGGATCGCCAACGACACCGGCATGGACCGTGTGGTCCACACATTTTCACGTGTCGGCATCGGCAATTACCAGAACTACCTGAGCTATGCGCTCGGCGCGGGCGAGACCACCGTCGGGCAGATGGTCAACGCGTACTCGGCGCTCGCCAACGGCGGCGTCCAGTATGCGGCCTCGGTGATCGACTACGTGCAGGATCGCAGCGGCAAGGTCATCTGGCGCGCGGATGGCCGCGCCTGTCCGCAATGCAACATGCCGCAGTGGGACGGCAAGCCGATGCCGCGACCCGAGGAGCGCGGTCAGCAGGTGATGGACCCGCTCACCGCTTACCAGGTGGTCCACATGCTCGAAGGCGTGGTCGTGCGCGGCACCGCTGCGATGCTGGCCGATCTCAAGCTGCCGCTGTTCGGCAAGACGGGCACCACCAGCGGGCCGACCAACGTGTGGTTCGTCGGCGGAACGCAGCGGATCGTCGGCGGAATCTATCTCGGCTATGACCAGCCCCGCTCACTCGGCGGCTATGCGCAGGGCGGCCGCGTTGCCGCGCCGATCTTCAAGGACTTCGTGCAGGCGACGCTGCCGCGATGGCCACACACGCCGTTCATTGCGCCCGAAGGCATTCGTCTCGTCAAGATCGATCGGGTCTCGGGCAAGCGCGTGTTCGGCGGCGAGGCTCAGAACGACGAACCCAAGGCGCCGATCATCTGGGAGGCGTTCAAGCCCGACACAGAGCCCAAACATCAAGGCCACGGCGGCGACATCGCCGAGGAGCGTGCCGAACTCTACGCGCTGCTCCACCAGAGCCGCGACAACCGCACAGCCGCCGCGGCGCAGGCGGCGAACCCCTCGCAGCAGGAGAACTTCGTCGAGGAGCAGGGCGGGGTTTATTGAGCCGAACCGGTCGGGCTGCCTTAGCTGACCCCGTCGTCTTTAGGGATGTCAACCGAGCGAAGCCCGGGGTCCTGCGATGGCTGCGGTTCTCGGCTACGCTCGAACCGGGTCCCTCGACTGCGCTCGGGACGAACGGGGGAGGGTCGGCTTTGGTCGAACGATCAGGCGTGGTGAGTGGCCGCCCAGGGTTCGCGAGCACTCCAGGTTTCGACGCTGCCCGAAACGGTGCAGCCGCGCAGACCGGTTTCGATCATGCCGATGCGATGCACGGTCTCGCCCGCAGCCGTCAGCGCCTCGGTCAACGCATCGACATCCTCGGACGCGACCGCCAGCACCATGCCGACGCCGCAGTTGAACGTGCGCGCGAATTCGGAAGGCTCGATGTTGCCCTGCGCCTGCAGGAACGACATCAATCGCGGCTGCTCCCAGGCGTCCGCATCGATCCTCGCATGGAGCCCCTCGGGAAGCACCCTCGGCACGTTCTCGAGCAATCCGCCGCCGGTGATGTGCGCGAGGGCGTGAATCTGCCCGGCGCGAATCTGCGGAAGCAGGCTCTTCACATAAATGCGCGTCGGCGCGATGAGCGCGTCGATAAGCAGGATGTCGGAATCGAAAAGCGCGGGGCGGTTCAGCTTCCAGCCCCGGTCGGCCGCGAGCCGTCGCACGAGCGAATACCCGTTCGAATGGACACCCGACGAAGCTAACCCCAGCAGCACGTCGCCGGCCTGGACTTTCTCGCCGGTCAACTGCTCGCCGCGCTCGACCGCGCCGACGCTGAAGCCCGCAAGATCATAATCGCCCGCCACGTACATCCCCGGCATCTCGGCGGTCTCGCCGCCGATCAGCGCGCAGCCGGCGATACGGCAGCCCTCGGCTATGCCTGCGACCACACGCTCGGCAACGCCGGTATCGAGCTTGCCGGTCGCGAAATAATCGAGGAAGAACAAGGGCTCAGCGCCCTGGACGATCAGGTCGTTGACGCACATCGCGACCAGATCGATGCCGATCGCATCGTGCCGGTCATGATCGATCGCAAGCTTGACCTTGGTCCCCACGCCGTCGTTCGCCGCGACCAGCAACGGGTCCCTGTACCCCGCCGCGCGCGGATCGAAGAAGCCGCCGAAGCCGCCGAGCTCCGCATCGGCGCCCGGCCGCGCGGTCGCCCGCGCGAGAGGCGCGATCGCCTTGACCAGCGCGTTGCCCGCACTGATCGACACGCCGGATTTGGCGTAAGTGTAGGACTCTTCGTTGGGGGTGCTGTTCACCATGCCGCCGCGCCTACAAACATATCGCGCGGATTTCCATCGCGGGATTTCCCTGCTTGGTTTTGTGCCGCGCCTTGGGCACAAGCGCGGCGCACGCATGACCGCTCCCGCGCTTCCCCCAGCCTTCAGACGCTTTCGCCTCGCACGACGGGCGCGGCTGGCGCTCGCGCTCGGCGGCGCGCTGGTGGCGGGGCTGATCGCGATCGGCCCGTCACGACTGATCGCGCAGATCGAGGGCGATCGCGGCATCGCCCCGGTCGCGACGACGATCGACATTGAGGTCGACGGGATCGAAGTCGATACCACCGGCAACAACGCCCGCGAAGCCCGCGAGGCGGGCTGGGCCGAGGCGCGGCGACTCGCGTGGCAGAAATACGGCGGTCCGGCAATCAACGACTCGCAGCTCGACGCGGTGACGTCGGCGATCGTCGTGCAGAAGGAGCAGATCGGCCCGCGCCGCTATATCGCGACGCTGGGCGTGATCTTCGATCGTGCCAAGGCCGGTGAATTCCTCGCCGCCGCGACCGGCCAGCAATCCTACATCCGCTCGGCGCCGCTGCTGGTGATCCCGATCATCAGTCAGGGCGGCGCGCAGCAGGTTTTCGAGGTTCGCGGTGCGTGGCAGAAGGCGTGGGCGGGCTTCCAGACCGGCGCGAGTTCGATCGACTATGTCCGCCCTAACGGCGCCGGCGGCGAGTCGCTGCTTATCACCGCCGGGCAGGCCGGGCGCCGCAGCCGCTTGTGGTGGCGTACCGTGCTCGACCAGTTCGGCGCGGCTGACGTGCTGATCCCCGAGGCGCGGCTCGAGCGGCAATGGCCGGGCGGCCCCGTCAAAGGCACATTCACCGCGCGCTTCGGCCCCGACAATACCTATCTCGACAGCTTCGAACTGACCGCGCCCGACGATCACGGCGTCACCCGGATGCTGAACGACGCGCTGGTGCGGATCGACCTGATTTATCGCAATGCGCTCGACGATGGCCGTTTGAGCCCCGACCCGACGCTCAACAGCCAACAGCGTACGCTCGACGCGGTGCTGGCTCAGGTGAAAGCGCAAATGCCGGCACAGATCACTCCGGATACAGCCGATGTCGAGCCGCAGGCAGTGGCCCCGGGTGAGCCGATCGCCGCTACCGTGACCAACGCCCCAGCCGGACCCGCAACCCAGGTGACGGTCCAGTTCTCCTCGCCCGATGGCGCCGCGGTGGATGCGGCGCTCGCCGCGGTGCGGGGCGTACCGGGAGTATCGGGGGTGGCGACGAGCAGCCTCGCCGTAGGCGGCGCATCGGTGCTTCGCGCGACTTACGCCGGCAATGCCGAAGCGCTGGCGGCGGCGCTGCGCGGACGCGGCTGGCAAGTCACCGTGAGCGGCAGTTCGCTCGTCATCCGGCGCTAGGCACCATGCGTCAGATTGCGCTCCCGCTCGGCGATCCGGCGGGCCGCGCGCCGCCGCGGATCATCATCGGCAATGCCAATGCCGCCGTGATCGACTCGTTCGGCCGCGCCGCGACCTGGCCGTTCCACACCGCGATCCTCTCGGGTCCCGAGCGCTCGGGCAAGTCCCTGCTCGCGCAGTGGTTCGAGGAAGCGGGGCTTGGGGATGCGCTCGACGACGCCGATCGTATCGATGAGGCGGAAGTGTTCCACGCCTGGAACCGCGCGCAGGCCAGTGAGAGGCCATTGCTGCTCGTCGCCCGTGCACGAGAAGGCGGCTGGAAGCCCCAGTTACCCGACCTGGCATCACGGCTCGGCGCGGCGCTCAAGCTTACGATCGAAGCGCCTGATGAGGCTATGCTTGGCGAATTGATCGCGCTTTACGCTGAACTGCGCAATTTTCGGTTGGATGGTGCGGCGCTGGCGTATCTTGTGCAACGCAGCGAGCGTAGCCATCTCGGCGCGGAGCGGTTGGTCGAGGTGATCGACCGGCTCAGTCTGGAACGCAAGCAACCGCCGACGCTTTCGGTCTGGCGGGAGGCGATCGAAGAGCTTACGGGGAGCGCCCGGTCGGAAGACCGCGAACCGCGCTTGCTTTAGGCGCTGGGGAATGGGATCAGGGAACGATGGTGAGAGCGCTCATCGATTATCTGGACTCGGTCGTCGCGCGCGATCCCGCGCCGCGTTCGCGCTGGGAAGTCATGTTGTACCCGGGCGTCTGGGCGGTGGGCTATCACCGCATCGCTCATGCTCTTTTCGTCGCGCGGCTGTTCTTCCTCGCCCGGATGGTCAACCACATCTCGCGCTTCCTGACCGCGATCGACATCCATCCCGGCGCCACGATCGGGCGGCACCTGTTCATCGATCATGGCTTCACCGTGATCGGCGAGACTGCGCTGATCGGCGATAACGTCACGATCTACCAATGCGTTACGCTGGGCGGGACCAACCCCAGCAACGGCGTTGGCGGCAAGCGGCATCCTACGCTGCTCGACAACGTGATCGTCGGCTCGGGTGCGCAGATCCTTGGCCCGATCACGGTCGGCAAGCGTGCGCGCGTCGGTGCCAATGCCGTGGTGACCGAGGATGTGCCCGAAGGCGCGACGATGGTCGGTACCAAGGCGCGCTCGACGCTGGTCAAGGCGGAGACCTGGGCCAAGGACTTCATGCCTTACGGCACCCCCTGCAAGGAACCGTGCGAGCCCACCGGCCTCGCCCGGATCGAGATGCTCGAGCGTGAGCTTGACGAGTTGCGCAATCAGATTGCCGTACTGGCGTCGGAACGCCAGGCCGAGACGGCCGGCCCCGACACGCCGCGGCGCAAGCGGGGCTGACTGAGTGCAGCCAGGCGCACCCTCGGCCAACGGAGCCGGCGCCAGCATCATCGCATTCCCCGGCGGCCGTCGTACTCAAGTGGGGTTCGATCGGCTGGAATTGCAGCGGATCCTCGACCTGTACGGGCGGATGGTCGCAGCCGGGCAATGGCGCGATTACGCGATGAATTTCGATCTCGACGCGGCCAGCTTCTGCGCTTTCCGGCGCGCCGCCGAACGGCCGCAAGCCCGCATCGAGAAACGCCCGGCACTGCGGGGCAAGCAGGGCATGTGGGCGCTGATCGGAGAGGCGGGACAGGTGCTCAGGCGCGGGCATGAGCTTGCGGGGGTGCTCTCGGTGCTTGAGCGGCGATTGCTGAAGTTGGTCG
>CAJCHR010000442.1 GCA_903970225.1 Actinobacteria bacterium 21-64-8
GGCTGGAGACGCGGATCATCCCGCGGCTCTGGGGCGTGCCGCCGCCCGGACCGCCGCAGCCGGGCCCCTATCGCGGCATCCTGACGGTGCGCAATCCGAACAGCCCGTTCTGGATCGGCAATTTGCGCAACACCGAGTTCCGCTGCCTCGTGCCCGCGACCGCGTTCATGGAATGGGGGAAAGGTGTGGACCGCGAGGGCAAGCGCGTGCGGCACTGGTTCGGCTGCGCCGACCAGCCGCTGTTCGCATTCGCCGGGGTGTGGAAGGACAGCGAGGTGCCGAGCTTCGCACTGCTCACCTGCGAGCCGAATGCGGCGCTGCGCAGCGCGGGAGCGACAGGCATGCCCGTGATCCTGCCGCCCGATCCGGCGGCGCAGGGCGAATGGCTGCATGGCGACTGGGACCGCGCGGGCACGCTGCTGGCGCCCTATTCGTCTTCGCTCATGACCGCGCGGTGATGGCCGACCTCGACGCGCTGCTGAACGAGATCCGCGCCTGCCGCGTCTGTGCCGGCAAGCTCCCGGTCGAACCGCGCCCGTTCGTCGCGGCCTCCGCGCAGGCGCGCATCCTGGTCATCGGGCAGGCGCCGGGGAGCAAGGTCTACGCCAGCGGCATCGGCTGGGACGATGCGAGCGGTGATCGCCTGCGAGGCTGGCTCGCGATGGATCGGCCGACGTTTTATGACACCGCGAGGATCGCGCAGATGCCCTCGGGGTTCTGCTATCCGGGCAAGGGCGTCGGCGGCGATCTTCCGCCGCGGCCCGAATGCGCGCCGTTGTGGCACGCGCGATTGCTCGCGTCGCTGCCGCAGGTCCGGCTCACGCTGCTGGTCGGCGGTTATGCGCAGAGGCTCTATCTGCCGCGCGGCTTCGCTTCTTCGATGACCGAGGCGGTGGCGCGACATGCACACGCGCCCGGCGGGCTGTTTCCACTGCCGCATCCGGCCTGGCGCAGCCGGTTGTGGATGGCCGGGCATCCGTGGTTCGAGACAGACGTGCTCCCCGCGCTGCGCGCGCGGGTTGCAGACGTCCTGGGATGACTTGCGGGGCCCCGCATGAGCGAGGCCCCCGCGAATCGATCGACTCAGAACGTGTAGGCGACGCCTCCGCCCACGGTCCACTGGTTCGCTGACCCGCGGATCGAGGTGTACGGCGTGTTCTTGGCATCGTTCAGCAGCTTGTTGTAGCTCGCCAGACCGACGAGCGCGAAGCCGCCGTTGCGCAAGTCGCCGCCGAGGTCATAGGCAGCCAGAATGGTCGCGCCGACGCTCGCCCAGCCGCTATGCGCATTGTAGACCGGCAGCACGCCGTCGGTGCGCCCGCTCTGCAGCGGGGTGACGCTGTAGTAATAGCGCGCATAATCGCCATCGACGTGCTTGGCGTTGGCACCCAGCGACACCAGGATCGCCTTGCTCAGCGGCGTGGTGTAGGTCAGCGACGGCAGGATCTGCATGCCCTTGGACGCGCCGTTGACGTTCCACTTGACGTCGGTCGAGAGCGTCAGGCTGTCGTAATTGCTGAGCAGCTTGTACGCGACGACACCGCCGGTCACGCCGACGTCGATCGCGCTCTTCAGGCGACCGGATTCGGCCACCACCGGATCCTTGATGTTGTGAGCGCGGTTGCGCGAATACCCGGCGACCGGGCCGAGAATGAAGCCGATCTTGGCGTCCTTGCCGTCCGGGATGAAATCGAGCGCGACGCCGCTCGGGCGCGGATCGATGTCGATACCCTTGACTCGGCCCTGGACCAGCGGGATCGCGGAGAAGGTGTTGTTGTTGGAGCCCTCATAGCTCGGGCTGAACACCCCGCCGGCGCCGATCGTGATATAGTTGCCGTCGAACACGCTACGCTCGGACGAGTCCGAAGGCGGCGGGCTCGTTACCGGCGCATCGGGAGCGCTCTGCGCGACAGCGATGCCGGGCGCGGCGAAAGGAAGTGTCGCCGCAAAAACGGCAGCGGCGGCAAAGCGAAAATTCATAAAGGGTCCCCTGTAATCTCGGTGCCCAACGCACCGGAGCCACTGTTGTTGCCCACGCCTGTCGCATTGCCACAGTTTTGCCCGATCCGGCCAGCCGTCGTTGCGAATGCACGCCTGAGCCCCTAAGCATAATGCGCATGCATCCGCGTGACCCTGATGTCGTCGTCCTCGGCGGCGGGCTGGCCGGCGGGCTGATCGCCCTCGCCCTTGCACGGCTGCGCCCGGAATTGCGGCTGCTGGTGATCGAGAAGGCCGGGCATTTCGGCGGCAATCACGTGTGGTCCTGCTTCGAGAGCGATGTCGCGCCGGAAAACGCGTGGCTGGTCGAACCGCTGATCGCGGCGCGCTGGGACGGGTACGATGTGCACTTCCCCGGTCACGCGCGCACGCTGGACACCGGCTACTGGAGCCTCACCAGCGCAAAGCTCGATGCGGCGCTGCGCAGCACTCTGCCACCTGAGGCGTTGCTGACCGGCGCGGACGTCAGGTCGACAAGCAGGGCGATGGTGACGCTGGTGGACGGACAGGCAATTCGGGCGGGCGCGGTGATCGACGCGCGCGGCGCGGCAACGCTTCCGGGCATGGCGGGCGGCTGGCAGACCTTTCTCGGACAAACGCTGCAGCTTTCGGCCCCACACGGGCTGACCCGCCCCGTGGTCATGGACGCGCGCGTGGCCCAGATCGATGGCTACCGCTTCGTCTATTGCCTGCCGTTCGGGCCGACCGAGCTCTTCGTCGAGGATACATATTACGCCGATGCGCCGACGCTCGATCTCCCGGCCTTGCGCGGGCGGATCGCCGACTATGCCGCCGCGCAAGGCTGGGAGATCGAGGCGGTTCTGCACGAGGAAGTGGGCGTGCTGCCGGTGATCGCCGGGGGCGACTTCGCCGCGTTCTGGCCCGCGAACGACGCCGAGCCGGCACGAGCGGGTGCGCGCGCGGCGCTGGTCCATCCGCTGACCAGCTACAGCCTGCCCGACGCGGTGCGCTTCGCGCTGCACCTCGCGGCGCTGCCCGATCTTTCGGGCGCGGCCCTGGCGAAGGCCAGCCGCGCTTATGCCGAAAGACGCTGGCGCGAACGCGGGCTGTACCGGCTGCTCACCAGGATGCTGTTCGGCGCCGCCGCCCCTGCCGAGCGTCGCCGCGTGCTCGAGCGGTTCTACACATTGCCCGCGGCCTTGATCGAGCGGTTCTACGCGGCGCGATCGACCCGCGCGGACGCCTTGCGCATATTGTCGGGCCGGCCGCCGGTGCCGGTGCTCGCCGCGATCGCCAGCCTTTCGGGGCGCGGACGTCCTCTTGCCGATCTCGGGAAAGCAGCATGAAGCGCGCAGCAGTCATTGGCGCAGGCTTCGGCGGGCTCGCACTCGCGATCCGGCTGCAGTCGGCAGGGATAGCGACCACCGTGTTCGAGGGTCGCGACAAGCCAGGCGGCCGGGCCTACGTGTGGGAGCGTGAGGGTTTCACCTTCGATGGCGGCCCGACCGTGATCACCGACCCCGATTGCCTGCGCGAACTGTGGCAGCTCACCGGCCACGACATGGCGGCCGACGTCGATCTGATGCCGGTCAATCCGTTCTATCGCCTGAACTGGCCCGACGGCACGACCTTCGATTACGGCAACGACACCGCCGCGCTTCACCGCGAGATCGCCCGGCTCTCGCCCGGCGATATCCCCGGGTACGAGAGTTTCCTGGAATACGCCGCGGCGGTCTACCGCGAGGGGTACGTCCGGCTCGGCGCGGTGCCGTTCCTCGATTTCAGCGCGATGGTGAAGGCCGCGCCAGGGCTCATGCGCCAGCAGGCATGGCGCTCAGTCTATTCGATGGTCTCGCACTACATCGAGGACGAGCGGCTGCGCGAGGCGTTCTCGTTCCACACGCTGCTGGTCGGCGGCAATCCGATGACCACCAGCGCGATCTATGCGCTGATCCACAAGCTGGAGCAGGACGGCGGCGTGTGGTGGGCACGCGGCGGTACCAACCAGTTGATCGCGGGCATGGTACGGCATTTCGAGCGGCTCGGCGGCACCTTGCGGCTCAGCGAGCCCGTGGCGAAGATCCACATCCTGGGCGACCGCGTGACCGAACTGGAGACCGAAGCCGGCGCGCACGAGCGGTTCGACGCGGTGGCCAGCAACGGCGATATCGTCCACACCTATCGCACGCTGCTGGGCCACACGCATCGCGGACGGCGCGAGGCCAAGCGGCTGATGAGCAAGCGCTGGTCGCCCAGCCTGTTCGTCGTGCATTTCGGCGTGACCGGCACCTGGCCGGGAATCCCGCACCACACAATCCTGTTCGGTCCGCGCTACAAGGACCTGCTCAAGGACATCTTCGATTACGGCGTACTGCCGCAGGATTTCTCGATCTATTTGCATCATCCCACGGTGACCGACCCGTCGCTGGCGCCGCCGGGCCATTCGACGTTCTACGCGCTGATCCCGGTCGCGCATCGCGGCAAGCTCCCGCTCGACTGGGAGCAGGTCGGGCCCTTGCTGGAGAAGCGAGTGCTCGACGAAGTCGGCAGGCGGCTGATCCCCGACATCCACGACCGCATCGTCACCAAGTTCCACTACACGCCGCGCGATTTCACGATCGATCTGAACGCCTATCAGGGCAGCGCGTTCAGCCTCGAGCCGCTGCTGACGCAGAGCGCGTGGTTCCGCGCGCACAACCGCGACGATTCGCTGAAGAACCTCTATCTGGTGGGCGCGGGTACGCATCCGGGCGCGGGCATTCCGGGCGTGGTCGGCAGCGCGAAGGCGACGGCGGGCCTGATGCTGGAGGATCTGGCGTGAGAGTGGCCGCGCAATTCCTCCCCGGAACGGGGAGGGGGACCACCGCAGGTGGTGGAGGGGCACGCTCGGAG
>CAJCHR010000443.1 GCA_903970225.1 Actinobacteria bacterium 21-64-8
GTCCGTTCGCGCCGCTTCACCTGCCACTCGCGCGTATCATGCCGCGCCATCCTTGCCGCCAAGCGGAAGCGTGCCGCTCTCATTCTGCACTGTGCTGCGGTGCTCGCCCTTAGCGCTGCGGCGAGCGACTTGCCGCTCCCCTGAAAAGAACGCGGCGCCTCGCCTTCGCCACGCCTCCCGGTTTGCTGGTTCATCGCTCGCAACGATGGCCAGAAGCGCGCCGGCAAGCTCCTCAAGCTTGAGCACGTCGGCGCCGGTGGAAATGACAAGCTCGCCAAGCTGGCTCTGCTTGCGAGTCTTGAGTTGCTTTGCTTTGTCGGTAAGCGTCTTCAGCTCGGCATCGTAGTCTCTGGGTTTGCGCATTGATCTAATCCTCCTTGCTGTGGACGGACCATTCAATTATCGCCGCTCTTGATCAGGCACAATCACTTGAAATCTCTTGAGACCTGTCAGTCCCGAGATAGATGAAATCGTTCGAGGGCGCGCTTATACGTCGTGCCGACGTGCGCTTTCAGGTGTAAGTGGATGGCCGTCATGGCGATCTACCACTTCTCGGCCAAAGTGATCTCGCGCGGAAGCGGCTCCTCCGCCGTGGCCGCGGCGGCGTACCGCTCGGCCTCGCGGCTCGAAGACGAGCGGCTCGATCGCCATCACGACTTCTCGAACAAGGCCGGCGTCGTGCACAGCGCAGTGCTGCTGCCCGATGGCGCGCCAGAAGCATGGCGGGACCGCGAGCGGCTGTGGAACGACGTCGAAGCCGCCGAGCTCAGGAAGGACGCGCAGCTCGCGCGCGAGATCGAGTTCGCCATTCCGCGCGAGCTCGACCAGGCCGAGGGCATTCGTCTGGCGCGCGAGTTCGTGAGCCGCGAGTTCGTGGCGCGCGGCATCGTCGCCGATCTCAATGTGCACTGGGATGTCGGGGAGGATGGGAGTCCCAAGCCGCACGCGCATGTGATGCTCAGTCTGCGCGAAGTCAGTGAAGACGGGTTCGGTCCCAAGGTACGCGAGTGGAACCGGACCGAGCTGCTCACGCATTGGCGCGAAGCGTGGGCCGATCACGTCAACGTCCGGCTTGCCGAACTCGATATCGACGCACGTGTCGATCACCGCAGTTTGGATGCCCAAGGGATCGAGCTTGAGCCGCAACACAAGATCGGTCCGGCTGCGGCGCGCATGGCGGCGCATGGTCTGGAGAGCGAGCGGCTTGACGAGCATCACGCGATCGCGCGGGAAAACGGCGAGAAGATTCTCGCTCGGCCGGAGATCGCGCTTAAGGCGATCACGCAGCAGCAGGCGACGTTCACCAGTCGCGACCTCGCGAAGTTCGTGCACCGGCAAAGCGAGGGAAAGGACCAGTTCGACGCGGTGCTGGCCGTGGTTCGATCCTCACCCGAGCTGGTGAAACTTGGCAAGGATGGGCGCGGTGAGGACCGGTTCACCTCGCGCGCGATGATCGAGACCGAGCAGCGGCTCGAGAACGCAACGATCCACCTCGATGCGCGCCGCAGCCACGGCGTCGCCGACCATCACATCGAGCGCGCTCTGACACGTGCTGAAAGCCGCGGCATGGTGCTGTCATCTGAGCAGCGTAGTGCATTCGAGCATGTGACCAGCAGCCGGGATCTCACTACCGTGATCGGCTATGCCGGCACCGGCAAAAGCGCGATGCTCGGTGTGGCGCGCGAGGCGTGGGAAGCATCCGGCTACGAGGTGCGCGGCATTGCGCTGTCCGGCATCGCTGCGGAGAACCTCGAGAGCGGTTCCGGCATTGCATCTCGTACCATTGCCAGTCTCGAACATCAGTGGGGCCAGCAGCGCGAGATGCTGACCGACAAGACCGTGCTCGTCATCGACGAAGCGGGGATGATCGGTACCCGTCAGATGGAGCGGGTGATCGCCGAAGCTGAGAAGCGCCGCGCCAAGGTCGTGCTGGTCGGCGATCCCGAGCAGCTGCAGGCGATCGAAGCGGGAGCTGCGTTCCGCTCGATCGCCGAGCGTCATGGCACCATCGAGATCACCGAAGTGCGCCGCCAGCGCGAGGACTGGCAGCGCGATGCGACGCGCCATCTCGCGACCGGCAGGACTGACGAGGCGATCGGCGCATACGAGGCTGCAGGGCACGTCCATGCTGCCGAGACACGCGGAGCTGCGCGTGGCGATCTGATCGAGCGTTGGGACAATGATCGCCGCGCCGATCCCAATGCGAGCCGCATCATCCTGACTCACACCAACGACGAAGTCCGCGCGCTCAACGAAGCCGCACGCGAGCGCCTGCGCGGAGCCGGTGATCTCGGCGACGATATCACGCTCGATGTTGCACGCGGGCGCCGTGAGATCGCCAGCGGCGACAGGATCATGTTCCTCAAGAACGAGCGCAGCCTCGACGTAAAGAACGGCTCGCTCGGCACGGTGCAGCAGGTCAATCAGCTTCGCATGGCCGTGCTGCTCGATGACGGCCGATCGGTCGCGTTCGACCTCAAGGACTATGCTGAGATCGATCATGGCTATGCGGCGACGATCCATAAGGCGCAGGGCATGACCGTCGACAAGGTCCATGTGCTGGCAACGCCTGGGCTTGATCGGCACGGTGCGTATGTCGCGCTGTCGCGCCATCGTGATCACGTCGAGCTGCATTATGGCAGCGACGACTTTGCCGACCGCGAGCGGCTCGTGCGTACGCTCGGCCGCGATCGCGCCAAGGACATGGCGTCCGATTACACGCAGACCTTTGCCGACCGGCGCCAGATTCTGGTGCCCGCACCCGTGGTGGAACAAGCAAAACCCACGCCAGCGCGCGATCCATTTGCCGGCCTTACTTTGCCGCGTGCGACCCCATCGACAACGCGAGGCATGTTCGATGGATTGGCGCTGGGGACATCGCAGCCGGCGCGTGCCGCCACCGAGCCGTCCGGGTTGAGCGCTGCCGTGCAGCGGTTTGCCCGCGCGACCGCCGACATCGTGCGGATGCGCAAGGACGGCTATACCGAACTGCCGCATCAGAGCATCGCCTATGACAAGGCGCGAGAGGCGCTCAACGCGGTGCGGCCCGATGCCTCCCGCGATCTGCGAGCGGCATTCTCGCGTGACATGAACCTGATCGACGAGGCGGCGCAGGGTCGCACCAGTACCGCCATCCGTGCCATGGTGCTGGAGGGCGAACTGCGGATCAGTCCGGAGCGGCGTGCTGACCGGTTCGTGGAGGATTGGCAGAAGCTCGCGCAGGCGCATCACTCGCTGCGTCATGCCGGCGATGAGGCCGGCGTTCGCGTGGTCGGGCAGCAGATGAGCGCGCTCGGCCAGAGCATGGAGCGCGATGCCCAGGCCGAGTCGCTGGTCCGAAAACGCCTTCCAGAGCTCGGGATTCGGGCAAGTTCAGGGTCGTCATTGTCTCATGACATCCAGGAGTGGCTCGGCATCTCGCGTGACCGCGGGATAGGGCGATAAGGTGGGCGCATGGAACCAGACGCCAATTCGCCGGTCGCGTATGACGACCCCACCACCGCCTTCGCAGCCTTGCGCGGTGAGGTGAGTTTACTGCGCCGGGCGGTCGAAGGATTGACGGCCGAGCGGCAGAACGCACCGGATTACACCCCGACCCTGACAGGATTGTCGAGCAGGCTTACCCGTGCTGAGGAACTGCTCGACAAGATCGCCGCGAGCCCAGCGATGCGGCTGACGCCGGAAAATCTCGCTGTGAGCATTGCCCGAGCGAGCGAAACCGCGCGGGCAGGCGATCGTGAAACCCTGGAGAAATCTGGCACCGCCCTGCGAGCCTCGATCGCCAGCATCGATGGGGTTGTCGAGCACGCCTGGGCTGCTGACCGTCAGTGGAAGCAGCTTTATTGGACGGGCGGAGCGGGCGTGCTTATGGGTGCGCTCGGCACCTTGTCCATTTTGCATTTGATCGGCTGAATCGCAAAGCCACGGGTCAATTCTGGCGACCACCGCGTTGAGCCTATCCTACAGGACCAAGCTGTATGGCGTCACTTGACGCCGAACGGGTAGCGGACTATTTAGCGCCATGAAGATTACAAACGTGATCCATAAGGGGTTGCGGCGTTTCATTGAGTATGACGATGCCAGCGGGTTGCAGCCCGCTGTCGTCACCAAAGTGCAGCGCATCGTCTCCTTCCTCCAGGACATGGAGCGGGAAGAGGAATTGCGGACCGTGCCGAGCTGGAAGGCGCATATGCTGACCGGCGACCGCAAGGGGACGTGGAGCCTGCTCGTTACCAAGAATTGGCGGATGACGTTTCGGATCGACCGCGAGGAGATCGAGATAATCGACCTCGATTAGGAAGATTACCACTAGGAGGTGGCGATGAGCGCGATTGCAGGCATCCGCATGAAGAACCCGGCACATCCGGGCGGCTTCGTGAAGTCCGAGATTATCGAGCCGCTGGGTCTGTCGGTGACGGCGGCGGCGCAGGTGCTTGGTGTCACACGCGCGACGCTTTCGACCTTGCTCAACGAGCATTCGCAGCTTTCTTCCGAAATGGCGTTGCGTGTCGAAAAGGCGTTCGGCGTGTCGATGGACACGCTGATGCGGATGCAAAACAGCTATGACATCGCGCAGGCCCGAAAGCGCGAGGGCGAGATCAATGTTGCACCCTTCAAAGGGCTGCCCGTCGGCACCGGCGGCTCCGCTATGGTTTAATAGGCGCGTCCATCCAATTGACCGTGGCGGTAATGAACCAAGCCTTATAGGGCGGTTGTCGGGGGGCAGCTAAGTGATCACCGACTATCACTCGAAATATATCGCGTCTGATCTAACAAGGAGGCGCTCTTCCGACAGTAGCGAGAAGCTCGCTGTCGCTGTTGCTGGCGCGCAGGTTGATATGAATCCGCATCAGGTGGATGCGGCTCTTTTTGCGTTTGCCTCGCCGCTGTCCAAGGGAGCGCTGCTGGCGGATGAAGTTGGACTTGGTAAAACTATAGAGGCCGGGCTGGTCATTTCCCAGCGCTGGGCGGAGGGGAAACGGCGCATCCTCATCATCGCCCCATCCAATCTACGCAAGCAGTGGCATCAGGAACTCAACGAGAAGTTTTTCATTCCCTGCACGATCATCGAATCCAAGCCCTACAATGCCGAAGTGAAGGCAGGGAACTTCCGCCCTTTCGACCGCACCGATAGCATCGTCATTTGCTCCTATCAGTTCGCACGCAATAAGGCGGTGGACGTTCAGGCCACACCATGGGATTTAGTCGTGATCGACGAAGCCCATCGGCTCCGCAACGTCTACAAGCCGTCCAATGTCATCGCCAACACGCTGAAAGGCGCGCTTGCCGAGCGCAACAAGCTGCTGCTGACCGCGACGCCGCTGCAAAACTCGCTTTTGGAGCTGTACGGTTTGGTCAGCTTTATCGACGAACACACGTTCGGTGATTTGAAGAGCTTTCGGGAGCAGTTCGGCGGTGGTGTGCAGGAGCACACCTTCCAGATTTTAAAGGAGCGTTTGAAGCCGATCTGTCACCGCACATTGCGGCGCCAAGTCACGGCTTACGTCCCTTACACCAAGCGCCATGCCATCTTGGAGGAGTTCAGCCCAGACGAGGCCGAAGACCGGCTCTACAATCTCGTTACGGCATACCTGCAGCGCGATAATCTTCAGGCGCTCCCGGCTAGCCAACGCTCCCTGATGACGCTCGTGCTGCGGAAGCTGCTTGCGTCCTCGACCTTCGCCATTGCCGGTGCGCTGACATCCATCTCCAACCGGCTTCAAAAGCGGCTCGATCAGAGCAAGCCCACGTCACTGATCGATGAAGTTGATGAGGACTACGAGGGACTGGGTGAGACGGCGGAAGAGTGGTCAGATGATGAAGTAGAGCTGCTGACCGAAGCCGACCAGCGCGCGCTTGAGCTGGAAATTGCTGAACTCCGGGAGTTCGCGGCATTGGCAACCTCGATCGACCAGAACGCCAAGGGCAGGGCGCTGCTTAAGGCGCTGGAGGTGGGTTTTTCCAAGGCGCGTGAGTTCGGCGCAGACGAAAAGGCCATTATCTTTACCGAGTCCCGCAAGACACAATCCTATTTGCTCCGAGTCCTTGCTGACAGCCCGTTTGCCGATCACATCGTCCTGTTCAACGGAACGAACACCGATGAGCAATCCAAGGCCATCTATAAGGAGTGGCTTGGGCGCCACGTCGGCTCGGATCGTGTCACAGGTTCCAAAACGGCCGACATGCGCTCCGCATTAGTCGATTATTTCCGCGAGCAAGGCAAAATCATGATTGCCACTGAGGCCGGTGCCGAAGGTATCAACCTGCAATTCTGCGCGATGGTAGTGAACTACGATCTGCCGTGGAACCCGCAACGGATCGAGCAGCGCATTGGCCGTTGCCATCGTTACGGCCAAAAACATGATGTCGTCGTCGTCAATTTTCTCAATCAGAAGAACGAGGCCGATCAGCGCGTCTATGAGCTTCTGTCCGAGAAGTTTCAGCTTTTCGAGGGTGTATTTGGAGCTAGCGACGAAGTGCTGGGCGTCATTGAGTCCGGTGTCGATTTTGAGAAACGCATCGCCGGTATCTACCAGCAATGCCGCCAGGTCGGTGAGATCAAGGCGGCGTTCGATGAACTCCAGCAGGAACTGACGCTGGAGATTAACGAGGCCATGACCCACGCGCGGCAGAAATTGCTCGAAAACTTTGACGACGAGGTGCGGGAGAAGCTGAAAGTCCGCAACGCAGACACCAATCTGCACCTCAGCCAGTTTGAGCATCAGTTGATGCGGCTCGCCAAGCATGAGTTGGACGGCGCGGCCGATTTTATCGATTCATCGTCATTCCGGCTGAATGCTTTGCCGAAGTGGATCGGGGGTGCCGCGATCCCGACCGGCCTTTATGAGTTGCCCCGCCGTTCCGGCGATGCCCATTTTTTCCGCGTCAATCATCCTCTCGGCGAGGCCATCGTATCGCGGGCGCGTTCGCGCACGCTACCAATCGCCGAAGTCGTGTTCAATTACACGCATCATGAAGGCCGGATTTCGCAAATTGAGCCGCTCGTCGGCAAAGCAGGTTGGTTGGCGGCATCGCTTCTATCGGTTGATGCTCTCGGCCAGAGTGAGGATCATCTGCTGTTGTCCGGCATAGGTGATGATGGTGTGCCGCTAGGTAACGAAGCGACATCTCGCCTTATGACCATCGGCGGATCGGTGGCGGGTGAGGCAAATGAGTCCAGTGACGTTGCGGCTGCCCTAGCCGACGCCTTGACCGAACAGCAGGGGAAGATTCGCCGCGACATTTCCCAGCGTAACGCCCGCTTCTTCGAGGCTGAGGCAGACAAGCTGGACGGTTGGGCTGATGATTTGAAGGTTGGGCTTGAGCGGGAATTGAAGGAACTGGACCGACAGATCAAGGAGGCGCGGCGTGCGGCCACTGTTGCCCTGACCCTCGAAGAAAAGCTGGCAGGGCAGAAGGCGGTCAAGGCGCTGGAAGCGGAGCGCTCGACAAAACGCCGATCCCTATTCGACGCGCAGGATAAAATTGACGAGCAGCGCACGGCACTCATTGCTCAGATTGAAGGAAAGCTTGAGCAACAAATCGACGTGCAGCCGCTCTTCACGATTCGTTGGAGGGTGCAATGAGCGATGAAGTATTGCCGTCATCAAAGTTGGCCGCATTGACAGTCGATCGGCTGATCCATTCGGGCTTGCTGCGCCCTGATAAGCGTGACGCTCTCATCGCCAAAATCGCCGCCGGCACCATGCAGGGTGTAGACTGGAAACTTGAGATCGACCTTGCGTCGGCGAAGGCGACAAGCTGATGGCCGCGTCCGCGCCGTTGAAATCATTGACGTTGACCGCCTTTCGCGGTTCTGCTGCGACGTTCAAGCTCGATTTCGAGAAAAATAAAAAGCTGATCCTGATCTATGGCGAGAACGGCACCGGCAAAACCACTATCTGCGATGCCTTCGAGTTCCTGGCATTCGAGCGCATCGGTTCGTTAGAAAATCGCGGGATGGGTAAAGGTCTGGAAAAGTTCTGGCCAACCGCCGGTAAGCCCGCGACTGCCTTAGCGGTAGATTTGGAAACCCATACGGCCAAATGCTCCGGCAGGATTGTCGATAAAAAGGTTTCGGTTTCACCGATCTCAGCGCGTCCTCGGATCGAACTTCTGCGCCAGCGGCAGATTTTAGAGTTGATCCAGGCACAACCCGCTGCGCGCTACGACGCCATCAAGCGCTTTATCGACATCGAGGCCTTCGAGCGTTCGGAAGAGACGCTTCGCCAGCTTGGCAAAACGCTGGCGACCGAGAAGCAGCAGGCGCAGGCGGCAGAGCACGAGAATTTGGCTGCGTTGCAGGGCTTCTACGAAGCTGCGGACAGTCCGGCAGGTTTGAATGCTGTGACTTGGGCGAAGCAGAAATTGGCCGAACCGACGACCGGCTTGGACGCTGACATCGCGGCTATCGTAAAATTGCGGGCAGCCTTTGAGACACTCAAAGGCTGCCCGGAGAAACTGGAAACGCGGCGTGGCGCAGTGGGCACGGCGCAAGCCGCCGCCGATGCGGCCGACCAAGGTCAGCTTGCTGCGCTTGCGGCGGCAAGTGACGGATCTGGCGATAAATTGAGCCTGCTAACGGCTGGCGACGCCTATATCGAGAGCCATCCGGACGCCGACAAATGTCCGCTTTGTGCGAGTTCTGAAAACATGGACGGGTTGGGCGCATCAATCAAAGCCCAGCTTGCACAGCTTGGTGCGCTAAAATCCGCAACGGAGGAATGGCGAAAACAACATGTGGCGCTGACCGCCGCCAATGCCGCATTGAAACAGGCCGACGACGACTACCAGAAGGCCGTCACC
>CAJCHR010000444.1 GCA_903970225.1 Actinobacteria bacterium 21-64-8
CGCATCGAGCCCGACCGGAAGCAACGCCGGCGTCTCGTCGATGATCACGGCCCGGCCCTCTCCGCGGCTGACTTGTTCCAGCGAGGCGGCAATCGCAACCGCATCGACCACTTCGCTACGAGCGAGCAGCGCGAGGCGGTAGATGAAGTTCTTCAGTTCACGCACGTTGCCGCGCCATGGCTGCGCGGCAAGCACCGCTGCCGCATCCTCGGTCAGGTGGCGGTGCGGCAGGCCATCACGCGCCGCCATGTGGAGGAAGTGATGTGCAAGCGGCGCGATGTCGTCGGTTCGGTCGCGCAGCGGCGGCATGTGGATGGGCACGACGTTGAGCCGATAATACAAATCCTCACGGAAGCGCCCTTCGGCGATCAGCGGCTCGAGGTCCTTGTTGGTCGCCGCGATTATCCGCGCATCGAAGCGGATTTCCTCGCGCCCGCCGACACGCCGGATCGTGCCAGACTGCAGAGCGCGAAGCAGCCGCGTCTGCGCCTGCATCGGCATGTCGCCGATTTCGTCGAGGAACAGGGTACCGCCCGCGGCCTGCTCGAACTTGCCGATCGCGCGAGCGACCGCGCCGGTGAACGATCCGCGCTCGTGCCCGAACAGCTCGCTCTCGATCAGTTCGGCAGGGATCGCCGCGGTGTTGACCGCCACGAACGGCCCCGCCCCGCGCGCGCCGAGCTTGTGGATCGCCTCGGCGACCATTTCCTTGCCGGTGCCCGATTCGCCCAGGATCAGGACGGTCAGGTCGTTGCGCAGCACGCGCGTTATCATCCGGTAGACCGCCTGCATCGGCGCGCTGCGGCCGACGAGCGGCAGTTCCTGGCCCTCCGGTGCCGCGACCGCGCCCGCCGCCTTGCCGGCCGAACCGACAGCCTGACGCACAGTGCGCGCGAGTTCGTCGATGTCGAACGGCTTGGGAAAATACTCGAACGCGCCGGTGTCACTCGCGCGCACGGCGGTATCGAGCGTGTTCTGCGCAGAAAGGATCAGCACCGGCATCGCCGGATGGCGCTCACGAACGCTGCCGAGCGTATCGATGCCGTCGCCGTCGGGCAGCATCACGTCGGTGACGAGCGCCATGTAGCAGCGCTCGTCGAGCAGCCGGTCGCGGTCGAACAGGTTGTCGCAATGCGTGACCGCGAAGCCCTCGGCCTCGAGCGCGGCAGTAATCACCAGCGCGATCGACGGATCGTCCTCGACCAGCAGCACGCTCATGAGGCAGCTCTCCTGCGCGCGGCAGGCAGACGTGCCTCCTGCGCCAGCGGCAAGTGCACGCGGAAGTGGGTGAGCCCGCGTTCCTCGTCGCGCTCGTGCGTAATCCGCCCGTTCATCTCGCGTACCAGCTTGCGCACCAGCGGCAGGCCAAGACCCTGCCCGGTTTTCTTGGTGGTCACGAACGGCTCGAAGATATGCTCGCGCATCGCCGGGTCGACCCCCGGGCCATTGTCGCTGACGCGCAGTTCGATCGGCAGGCGCACCGATTTGCCGCCGTCGATCGCGTGAAGCTGCAGCCCACTGGCGAAACGCGTGCGCAGCACCACGATCGGATTGTCCAGATCCGTGCAAACCTCGCGCGCGTTGCTGAGCAGGTTGATCAGCACCTGTACCAGCGCGTCACCATTTCCGAGCACCTCGGGCAACGAGGGATCGAACTCCTCGGCCACGCGGGGCCCGAAGCGATCGGCGGCATCCAGCACCGCGATCGCGCGCCGGGCCGCTTCGTGCAGGTTGCATGGGCCCACCGGCGTGTTGGTCCGCCGGCTCAGCGTCTGCATCTGGTCGATCAGCTTGGCGACCCGGTCGACCTCATCAGTGATCAGATCGGTCAGCGCGCGGTCGGCCTGGCTAACGTTGCGGGCCAGAAGCTGCGCCGCGCCGCGGATGCCGGCGAGCGGATTCTTGATTTCATGCGCGAGGATTTCGGGTGCGCGCAGCGCGAAATTGCCCGGCGCGCCCGAATCGTCACCGAGCGCCTCGGCGGCACTGTTGTCGTTGATCGTGAGCAGTTGCCAACCGGCGGTGGCATCGATCACTGGCGAGGCGGCGACGTCGATCCGGCGCGGGCCCCTGCCCTTCAAGGTCACGCCGATCTCGCGTGCCGAAACCGGCGTTTCGCTGTCCGCGATCCGCTCGGCCATTCGCGCATCGTCGAAACGCAGCAGGTCGAGCAGGCGCTTTCCCGCAAGCCGGCGAAGGCTCTGGCCGAAGAACTGCTCAGCGGCGGGATTGGCCGAGGCAATCCTGAGGCCGGGCTCGAGCAGCACCACCGCAAGCGGGAGGCTCGCGAGTTGCCGAAACGCATCGGGAGCCGCGGCGATGTCCAGCAACTAAGCGGCCCTGCGGCGCAAAAACGGCGCGTAGAACGCATCGATCGAGCGGATCACTTCATCGGGATCGCCAAGGAAGTTGACGCGATTGCGGAATTCGGCCGAACCGGGAAGTCCTTTGATATACCAACCCAGATGCTTGCGCGCTATCCGCACGCCGGTCTCGCGGCCATAGTGGCTGAGCATTGCATTGTAGTGCTCGATGATCAGCGCATGCTGCGTGTCGGTGTCCGGGTCGGCAGGCACGGTGCCCGTCCGCAGCCATTGCATCACCTGGCCGAGCACCCACGGCTTGCCGTAAGATCCCCGCCCGATCATCACCCCATCGGCGCCCGATTGCGCCAAAGCCGTCGCCACGTCGTCCACCCCGCAAATGTCTCCGTTGACGATAACGGGGATGCGGACGGAATCCTTCACTTGCCGAACAAAAGACCAGTCAGCCTCGCCCTTGTACATCTGGCAGCGGGTGCGGCCGTGGACGGTGATCATCTTCGCGCCGAGATCTTCGGCGATCCGCGCAAGTTCTGGCGCGTTGAGCGAGGAATGGTCCCAGCCCATCCGCATCTTGACCGTTACCGGCACGTCCACCGCCTTGACGACCGCCTCGATCAGCCCCGTGGCGAGCGGCAGGTTGCGCATCAGCGCCGACCCGGCATCGCCGCTGACGACCTTGCGCACCGGGCAACCCATGTTGATATCGATGATCGCGGCGCCCTTGTCCTGAGCCAGCTTGGCCGCTTCCCCCATCTCGTAAGGCGTGCAGCCGACAAGCTGCATCGACACCGGCTCCTCGACCGCGTCCCACATAGCCTTCTGGATCGACTGACGCGTCTCGCGGATCGCGGCCTGGCTGGCAATCATCTCGGTGACGTTGAGCCCCGATCCGAACCGGCGCACCATCAGCCGGAACGGCAGGTCGGTAACACCCGTCATCGGCGCGAGCACCACCGGACAGTCGATGACCACCGGGCCGATGTGGATCGGCGCCA
>CAJCHR010000445.1 GCA_903970225.1 Actinobacteria bacterium 21-64-8
CCAGCCGGTCGAGCCGGTTCGGGTTCTTGGCGGGGGTGAACGGATATTCGGGGGCGTGATCCCACAGCAGCGAGCGGCCGCGCGCCAGCCGCGTGCCCGGGCCTTCGGCAGGGGTCTCGGCGATCGTCGCAGGATCGGCCGATAAGGGTGCGTCGACATCGAAGCGCATCGCGAACGCCAGCACCCCGCTGGGCAGCGCCAGCATGACCACCGATGCCGCGATCGTGATGCCGGCGGTCAACCCGCCGTTCGCGCCGCGCGGTGGCGATCCAGGAGCCGGTAACGATGCCATGGGATTCGGGGCGACGCCTTCCATTTGTGCAAGCACGTATATAGCGCTTTGCGCCGGTGATGTTAACGCTCTCTGACCCGGGCGGTGCACAGCGCAGCCCCGCGCCTGTGTTCAGCGCCGGTTTATGGGGGGATCCGCAGGGACCGCACCACTTGCCGCGCGGCCATGCGAGGCTATAGAACGCGCGCCCGACGCCGCGCTTTGCGGCGCGACAAGGTTTAGGATCGAGAATGAGCATGTTGTTCAGCCAGCAATCCGGTCAGCAGCGCTCGCGCGTCCTGGTGCGCGCGGCGACTGCGGTGGCGCTGATCGCCGCGCTGTCGGGCTGCGGTCACAGGAAGCACAAGCTCAAGGTCGAAGCCGCGATGGCGCCGAGCAAGATCAACACGATCGGCGTAAACAGCTATCTGTGGCGCGGCAGCCTCGATGCGCTGTCGTTCATGCCGCTGCTTCAGGTCGACAGCAACGGCGGCGTGATCGTCACCGACTGGTACATCAATCCCAAGGATCCGGGCGAGCGAGTCAAGGTCACCGTGACGATCCTCGATCAGGATCTGCGCACCGATGCGCTGCGCGTGGTCGCCAGCCGTCAGATCCTGCAGGGCAACCAATGGGTTGCCGCGCCGGTTCAGGCCGCGACGGTGCAGAAGCTCGAGGATATCATACTCACCAAGGCCCGCGACCTGCGCCGTAACTCGCTCGCCGGCTGAGGCCGTCATGAGCGAGCGGCCAATCGACGAACGGCCGGCTGACGAGCGGGGCGCTGAAGAGCGGTTCAGGCCCGCCGAGGCCGACGCGCGCTGGCAGGCGGCCTGGGCCGAGCGGCAGGTTTTCCGTGCCGACGACACGTCATCCAAACCACGCAGCTACGTGCTGGAGATGTTCCCCTATCCTTCGGGGCGCATCCACATCGGCCACGTGCGCAATTACACGATGGGCGACGTACTCGCGCGCACCAAGCGGATGCAGGGCTTCGAAGTGCTGCATCCGATGGGGTGGGACGCGTTCGGCATGCCCGCCGAGAACGCCGCGATGGAGAAGGGCGTTCACCCGGGCGGCTGGACCCGCGAGAACATCGCCAACATGAAGGCACAGCTCCAGCGGCTGGGCTTCGCGCTCGACTGGAGCCGCGAACTGGCGACCTGCGATCCCGAATATTATGGCCACGAGCAGGCGCTGTTCCTCGACCTTTACGAAGGCGGGCTCGTCACGCGCAAGGAAAGTGCGGTCAACTGGGATCCGGTCGACCAGACCGTGCTCGCCAACGAGCAAGTGATCGATGGGCGCGGCTGGCGCTCGGGCGCGCTGGTCGAGAAGCGCAAGCTGAGCCAGTGGTTCCTGAAGATCACCGCGTTCGCCGAGGAGCTGCTCGACGGGCTCGGGACGCTCGACAAGTGGCCCGACAAAGTGCGGCTGATGCAGGAGAACTGGATCGGCAAGAGCCAAGGCCTGCAGTTCCGGTTTGCCCTGTCCGACGGCGGCAGCCTCGAAGTCTACACCACCCGGCCCGACACGATCTTCGGTGCGACGTTCGCTGCGGTCGCGGCGGATCATCCGCTCGCGCAGAAGGTGGCCGAAGGCAACCCGGAAGCACAGGACTTCATCGCGCTGTGCAAGCAGGGCGGCACCACCGCAGCCGAACTGGAGACCGCCGAGAAACTGGGCTTCGACACCGGCGTTACCGCGATCCACCCGTTCACCGGCGAGGCGCTGCCGGTGTTCATCGCCAACTTCGTGCTGATGGAATACGGCACCGGCGCGATCATGGCGGTGCCCGGCCACGACCAGCGCGACTTCGATTTCGCGACCAAATACGGCCTACCGATCCGCCGCGTCGTCGCCGCGAGCCAGGATGACGCCGGCAAGCCGTTCGGTGATGAGGCCGAGGCCGGCGACGGTGAACTGGTCAACTCCGACGTGCTCGATGGGCTTAGCGTCACCGAAGCCAAGGCGGCAGTGATTGCGCGCGCCGAGGCCGAAGGCTGGGGCGAGGGCAAGACCGTGTGGCGCCTGCGCGACTGGGGCGTCAGCCGCCAGCGCTACTGGGGCACGCCGATCCCGTTCATCCACTGCGGAACCTGCGGCGTGGTGCCGGTGCCCAAGGACCAGCTGCCGGTCGTGCTGCCCGACGACGTCGACTTCCAGACACCGGGCAATCCGCTGCTGCGGCACCCGACCTGGAAGCATGTCGCCTGTCCGCAGTGCAACGAACCCGCGACGCGCGAGACCGACACGCTCGACACGTTCGTCGATTCGAGCTGGTACTTCCTGCGCTTCGCCAGCCAGCCTTCCGACAAGCCGTTCGACCCCGAGGTCATCGCCAAGTGGCTCCCGGTCGAGCAGTACATCGGCGGCATCGAGCACGCGATCCTGCACTTGCTCTATGCCCGGTTCTGGACGCGCGCGCTCAAGCACATCGGCCTGATCGATATCGACGAGCCGTTCGCCAGCCTGTTCACGCAAGGCATGGTCACGCACGAGACCTACTTCCGGATCGAAGCGAGCCACGGCCAGCCGGTGTTCTTCAGCCCGCAGGAGATCGAGCGCGGTGCCGAGACCGCGCGATTGACGGCGGATGGCGCGCCGGTCGAGATCGGCCGCGTGATCAAGATGTCGAAGTCGAAGAAGAACGTCGTCGATCCCGACGCGATCGTCGCGACGTATGGCGCCGACGCGATTCGCTGGTTCATGCTCTCCGACAGCCCGCCCGAGCGCGACTTGCCGTGGTCCGAGGCCGGAATCGAAGGCTGCGCGCGGTTCGTGCAGCGGCTGTGGCGCCTGTTCGGTCAATACGATGCCTCCGCAATCGGGGAAGACAAGCCGCTCGACCGCAAGCGCGACCAGGCTGTCGCTGCGGCGGCCGACGACATCGCAGCGCTGTCGTTCAACAAGGCGGTCGCGCGGATTTACGAACTCACCAGCGCGACCGAGAAAGCTGCGCCTTCGGCCAGCCGGTCGGCCGCGATCCGCACGTTGCTGCTGCTCGTCGCGCCGATGATGCCGCATCTTGCCGAGGAAGGCTGGGCCGCAATCGGCGAGACCGGTTTGATCGCCGAAGCCGCATGGCCCACGGTCGATCCGGCGCTGCTGGTCGAGGACGAAGTGACGATCGCGATCCAGGTCAAGGGCAAGCTGCGCGATACGGTGACCGTCGCCAAGGGCACCGCGCGCGAGGAACTGGAGGCGCTTGCTCTCGCCAGCGACAAGGTCCAGCGTGCACTCGATGGCGCAGCGGTGAAGAAGGTGATCGTGGTGCCTGACCGGCTGGTCAACCTCGTCGCATGAGACGCGCGCTTCTCCTTTTTCCAGCTCTGCTGATGCTTGCTGGATGCGGCTTGCATCCGCTTTATGCGGGCGGAGGCAGCGGTTCGGTCGCGCAAGGTCTGGCGGCCATCGACGTCTCCGCGATCGAGGGCAAGGAGGGCTGGCTCATGCACAATGCGCTGGTCGATCAGCTCGGTACGGGCGGCGGCGGCGCGGCGCGCTATCGTCTCGACGTGCGGCTCGATGACAAGCTCGAAGGGTCCGCCGTCCTCTCCGACGACACGGTCAGCCGCGAACGCCGCACGCTTCGCGCGCGCTATCAGATCGTCGACATCGCCAGCGGCGCGATCCTGCTCGATGCAACCGCCGGGTCGGACGAGGGGATCGACGTGGTCAGCTCCGAATATGCGACGATCGCCGCGGAACAGACCGCGCTCGAGAATCTGACCAAGGCGGTCGCGAACAAGATCGTGATCAGCGTTGCGCTGCGCCTGCGGAGCAACGCTGCCTCGGCGAAATGACGGCTACGCTCTCGTGAAGGCGACTGGCCGCGATTTCGCCTCGGTGGCGCCGCGCGCAGCGGGGGCCGCCCGCATCTTCTTCTTCTGCGGCCCCGATGAAGCCAGCATCCAGGACGCGGCGACGCGCATTTGCGAGCTGCTTCCCGATCCCGGCGAGCGTATCGAGCTTTCGGGTGCCGAACTGCGCAAGGATGCGCCGCGACTCGCCGACGAAGCACACTCGACCTCGTTGTTCGGGGGCGCCCGCCACATTTGGCTGCGTGCCGCCGGCGATGAGGCGCACGATGCGATTCTCAACCTGATCGAGAGCGGGGTCGAGCCGTGCCCGGTGCTGGTCGTCGCGACCGGCGCCACCGACAAGTCGCGCACCGCCAAGCTGCTCGCGGACCGCGCCGATTCGCTGGTGGCGATGTTCTATCCGCCCGACTTGCGTGCGGTCGCCTCTTCGGTCCGGCGCATGGCGGGCGCGGCGGGGCTGCGGATCGGCGACGAG
>CAJCHR010000446.1 GCA_903970225.1 Actinobacteria bacterium 21-64-8
CGACCAGATCGAATATGGCGACACCGGCAAGATGCTCAAGATCCAGAATATCGAGCATTTCGATCCCACCGGCTGGGATATGGCGCTGTTCGCGATCGGGTCGGAAGCGACCGCGGTCTATGCGCCCAAGGCGGCGGCTGCCGGCTGCGTGGTGATCGACAACTCGTCGCTATACCGCATGGACCCCGACGTTCCGCTGGTCGTGCCCGAGGTGAACCCCGACGCGATCGACGGCTATCGCGCCAAGAACATCATCGCCAACCCGAACTGCTCGACCGCGCAGCTGGTCGTCGCGCTCAAGCCGTTGCACGACTTCGCCAAGATAAAGCGCGTGGTGGTCTCGACCTATCAGTCGACCTCGGGCGCGGGCAAGGCGGGCATGGACGAGCTGTTCGAGCAGAGCCGCGCGATCTTCGTCGGCGACCCGGTCGAGGTGAAGAAGTTCACCAAGCAGATCGCGTTCAACGTGATCCCGCACATCGACGTCTTCCTCGACGATGGTTCGACCAAGGAAGAGTGGAAGATGGTGGTCGAGACCAAGAAGATCCTCGACCCCGCGATCAAGGTCATCGCGACCTGCGTGCGCGTGCCGGTGTTCGTCGGCCACTCCGAAGCAGTCAACATCGAGTTCGAGAACGAGATCTCCGCGACCGAAGCGCAGGACATCCTGCGCGAGGCACCGGGCATCATGCTGATCGATAAGCGTGAGGACGGCGGCTACGTCACCCCGATCGAATGCGTCGGTGATGGTGCGACGTATGTCAGCCGCGTGCGCGAGGACATCACCGTCGAGAACGGCATCGCGCTGTGGTGCGTGTCGGACAACTTGCGCAAGGGCGCGGCGCTCAACGCGGTGCAGATCGCGGAGCTGCTCGGACGGCGTCACCTCAAGAAGGGGTAAGCCGAACGCGAAAACGGGCGCGATCGCTCGCGCCCGTTTTGCATGTTTGGTCCGTTTGGGATCAGTCGGCCGCGGTCGTCCCGGCCGAGACCGTGGTCGTCGTCGTCGTGTTGTTGCTCGCGACCGGAACCGTGGTCGTCTTGCGCTTCACGACCCGGTGCGTCGTGACGCGGGCGACGGGCTGAGTTGAGGACTGCTGCGTGGTGACGGTGGTCTGGACCGCCTGCTTCTGGGCGTCGGCGGCCTGCTGGCGCGCGGCCTCAGCGGCCGCGGCCGACTGAGCGGCCGACTGCTGAGCCGAGTCTGCACGCGCATTGGCCTGGTTGGCCTGATCCTGCGCAGCCGCAGCCTGCTGCTGAGCCGCGGAGGTCTGTGCATCGGCGGCCTGCTGCTGATTGGCTGCAGCCGCGTCCTTGCGCTTCTGGTATTCACCGATCGCGGCGTCCGCGAGCGCCTGTGAATGGTTCGCGTCCTGGATCGCGGCTTCCTTGTGGCCCGCGGCCACGTCTTCCTGCGCGGACTTCAGCGCTTCTTCCGCACGGGCGACGCCGACCGGGACTTCGGTGCCGGCACCCAGCGACTTGGCGGTATCGACCTTGGCCTGCGCCGCGGCGATTGCCTTCTGGGCGCGATCGCCCTTGCCTTCGGCATGGGCCGGAGCGGAGACGGCGAGCGCCAGCACGCTGGCAGCGGCGAGCGACGAAAACAGGGTGTTCTTGATCATGACGTGTACTCCTGAGCGGACGTTTGCTGCCCCCGTGAACGGCTCGCCGGCCGGGACGTTCCTCAAAATCGCTCAGTTCATCATGCGGTAGCTCTCGGCTCGTCGCGCGTTAACGCGCCTGAAAGCTTGGCGCGGGCGATCCGTGGGCCTAATCCGGGCCGATGACTCGGGACATGACCGGCGGCTGCCAGTGCGGCCGCATCCGCTATCGAGCGACGATCGAGACCCATGAGGCATACTTGTGCCATTGCCGCATGTGCCAGCGCGCGACCGGTGGTTTCGCCGCGGCATTCGTGCAGATTCCGGCGGATGCGGTGACCTGGGACAGCGAGCCCGACTGGTACGCGAGCTCTCCGATTGCGCACCGCCCGTTCTGCAGCACCTGCGGCACCCCGCTCGGCTTCGCCTTTCTCGATGGCGAGGGCATCGACCTGACGCTGGGGAGTTTCGACGATCCGGCGGTTTTCGTGCCCGTGTCTCATGCGGGCGCGGAATCGCTTCACGAGGCGTGGCTCGATACGAGCGCGCTGCCGCGCCAGACCAGCGCCGAGACGGCGAGCGTCGCGCGGCGCTGGCAGGCCGCGGGGCTCAAGGTTCCGGAGTAAGGCGTCGAAAGCTGAGCTTTCCCTAACTCAAGACGAAACGTAGAGATTACCGCCGATTCCGATTGCCCGCCACGCGCGCGATGTGCCACGCCGCGCGAACGCTCACCAGAGCAGGCGCACGGGTGCAGGAAAGTTGATGTTCGCAAGTTTCGACTTCCTGCATGTGGTGGCCGGCGCGCTGGTCGGGTTTCTGGTCGGGTTGACCGGCGTCGGCGGCGGATCGCTGATGACCCCGATCCTCGTGTTGCTGTTCGGCGTCAATCCGGCGACGGCGGTGGGTACCGACCTGCTGTTCGCCTCGACCACCAAGATTGCCGGCAGCTCGATCCATGGCTGGCGCGATACGGTCGACTGGAAAGTGGTGCGCCGGCTGGCGACCGGGAGCGTGCCTGCCGCGGCGCTGACGCTGGTGATCCTGGCTGTCAACGGCCATCCCCCAAGCCCCGCGCTCAGCGCGACCTTGCTGACCGTGCTGGGGGTAATGCTGCTGCTCACCTCGGTGGCGACGCTGTTCCAGAAGCGCCTCGTGGGCTTCGCCACACGCCGCGAAACGCCCGGAGAGCCGTTGTCACTGATCCCGACGATCGCGCTCGGCGCGGTTCTGGGCGTTGCGGTGACAATGTCCTCCGTGGGCGCGGGCGCGATCGGTGTGACCGCGCTGCTGATGCTGTATCCGGCCCTGCGTCTCGCGAAGATCGTCGGCAGCGACATCGCGCACGCCGTGCCGCTGACGATGGTCGCGGGCCTGGGCCACTGGTTCATCGGCGACGTGCACGTCGTGCTGTTGCTCAACCTGCTGATCGGATCGATCCCGGCGGTCATCGTCGGCAGCCTGCTCTCGTCGCGCGCACCCGATCACCTGCTGCGCCCGGCGTTGGCGGTGGTGCTGTTCGTCTCGGGGACCAAGCTTCTGGGTTGGTGGGGCAGCTGACCGCGCACGCCCTACCGTGATTCCGGTTGCGGTTCGAACGGCGCGGGACAAGAGAAGCGACGATGGATGTAACGACCGATTTCCTGCCCGGCTGGAACGGCGCGCAGCTCGCGGTCCACCGGCTGGGTGCGGGCCGGCCGGTGCTGCTGCTTCACGGGCTGTTTTCGACCGCGGACGTCAACTGGATCAAGTACGGTACCGCCGCGCAGCTTGCCGGCGCCGGGTTCGAGGCGATCATGCCCGACTTGCGCGCGCATGGGGCAAGCGCCGCGCCGCACGATCCGGCGGCTTATCCCGCGGACGTGCTGGTCAGGGATGCGCTGGCGCTGGTCGAGGCGCTGGGCCTGACCGACTTCGACCTCGCCGGCTTCTCGCTCGGCGCGCGCACTGCGGTTCGGAGTGTGCTGGCGGGACTTTCGCCGCGCCGGTTGGTGCTGGGCGGAATGGGGCTCGAGGGACTCACGGGCTGGGCGCGGCGCAGCGCGTTCTTCATCGATGCGATCGATCGGTTCGATGCGATCAAGCGCGGCGATCCGGCCTATTTCGCTCAGGCCTTCATGAAGACGCAGCGCACCGATCGTGTCGCTGCGCGGTTGCTGCTGGGTTCGGTCGACGATACGCCGCCCGAGGCGCTGCGAGCGATCGGGGTGCCGACGCTGGTGGTCTGCGGGACCGACGATCAGGACAACGGCTCAGGCCCAGCGCTGGCTTCGGCGCTGCCTGACGGGCGGTTTGTCGAGGTGCCGGGGACTCATATGACATCGGTGACCAAGCGCGAACTCGGTGCGGCGATCGTGGACTTCCTCAGCGATTGATCACTGCGCCGTGAAGCAGGGGGATGGCGCGCGGTGCGGCATCGACGCGCTGGCCTGACCCGCGCATAAGTTTTGGCAGCTCGTATTCGGTCAGGCGGC
>CAJCHR010000447.1 GCA_903970225.1 Actinobacteria bacterium 21-64-8
GGCGGCGATCGGCGCCGATCGCTGCGACATCTACACCGATGTCGACGGGGTCTACACCACCGACCCGCGCATCGTCGCCAAGGCGCGCAAGCTCAAGAACGTCACGTACGAGGAAATGCTCGAACTCGCCTCGGTGGGCTCGAAAGTGCTGCAGACCCGCTCGGTCGGCCTGGCGATGAAGGAGCGCGTGCGCGTGCAGGTCCTGTCCTCGTTCATCGACGAGGATTCGCCGTCCGCCGATACGCTGCCCGGGACGATGATCGTGGGTGATGACGAACTCGAGGAATTCAACATGGAACGCCAACTGATCACCGGCATCGCCGCCGACAAGAACGAAGCCAAGATCACCGTCACCCGCGTGCCCGACCGGCCCGGCGCGGTCGCGACGATCTTCGGGCCGCTCGCGGCGGCGAACATCAACGTCGACATGATCATCCAGAACATCGCCAAGGACAAAGGCGAGACCGACGTGACCTTCACCGTTCCGGCGTCCGACCTGCTGCGCGCGCAGACTCTGCTCGCCGAGCACAAGGAGGCGATCGGCTATTTCAACCTGATCGCCGACGGGCGGGTCGCGAAGATCAGCGTCGTCGGCGTCGGCATGCGCAGCCACGCGGGCGTCGCCTCGACGATGTTCCGCGCGCTGGCGGACCGCGGGATCAACATCCAGGCGATCTCGACCAGCGAGATCAAGGTCTCGGTGCTGATCGACGAGGACGAGACCGAGCTCGCGGTGCGTGTGCTGCACACCGCTTACGGACTCGATGCAGTAGAGACGGCCTGAGGGGCCGCCGGCCGGGGATAGAGCCGCAGACCTGGCCGTGTCGGTCCAAATCGACGCGGACCCTGCATGGCCTTTGGCCGACCTGACGTTATGATGCCGCGCGCAAGATGCCGAAAGTTCGGCTAGTCGGGCGCAGGAGCCTTATCGAGTGGGGCCGATGCGGCCGGTGTGCGCGGCAAGACTTCCCGGGGGAATGCGATGGAAACGATCTTCGACTGGCTGACCGTCCTGACCTTCATGGGACTCGTCGTGCTGTTCCTGCAGCGATCGTCCCAGCCCGAGCCGCCGGACACGATCTGGCATTACCTTCCCGCGGCAGTGGGCTGCGCGGCGGTCAATTATGCGGGCAATCACGGTTTCACGATTGCGGCGGCCGCCGGCCTGGTGGGCGTCCTTGCGTATATTTACTATGTGATCTTTGCGCGTTCTTAGTACCATCATGCATTGTCCTAAGTAATTATACTTAAGAACGCGGCGGTTCGCCGGATCGAACGTCCCATCGTGGTACACCGCGCGGTGCGTCCCCAAAGCGCGCCGACAGGGCGCCAACCCTGCTCACGCCTTGCGGAAAATTCGGCTTCCCTCGCTGGTGGTTACCGCTTGAGGTCCTCGTTATCTTCGCGTTCGACAGCACGTCATGCACCGGCGCCTCAGTTTCACGGTCGCCGTACTACGGGAAACTACATATAAAATAAGATTATCAGAATTGTTAACTTCTTGAACAAACGCGAGTCGCCTGTTCGCGGGCGCAGCACGCCAAGGACTCGTTTGGCCGGGTACAATTTGGGCGCGATAACGGAAAATTAGCATTTTCTGCGGCGAATCGAGGAAATTCACTGCTTTTGTGCATTTGCCGTCTGTGAATGATGGTGTAGTTGAGGCCTGCATCCACTTTGGATTCGCGGAAACTGTCAAAGGGGCGTTTGGCATGAGGAAATTGCTAGGGATGGCCGCAGTCGCGGCTCTTTCGATCGGGACGGCGCATGCCGCACCCACGATCGTTTACGTTAATAACCCGGACGGTAGCTTCACCGGCACCGGCGGCGATTCGGAGAAGGTCACGTCGTTTTCCGACACCTTCCAGTCGTTCACGATCACGGGTCCGGGCTATATCAGCGGTTCGTTTTCCGGAACGTACACGAAGCCTTCGGAGTTCATCACCTTCACCGCGTTCGAACTGGTGGGGCCGAGCGGCAACATTCCCTTCACGGTGACGACGGGTATTCCGATCCCGTTCTCGAGCACCCTGATCGAGCTGGCCTCGCTGGGTTCGACCTTGCTCACGCCGGGCACGTACCATCTGTTCGTTTCGGGCACGATCGCCGGTCCCAAGCCCAATGCATCGTTCGGCGGGCAGATCAACTTCGCGCCTGTTCCGGAGCCGATCACCTGGGGTCTGATGATCATGGGCTTTGCCAGCATTGGGGCGGCCATGCGCCGCCGCAGCTCGGCACAGCGTCTTCGGATCGCTTACAACTGAGGATGAGGAGCGGGCGATCGCTGATCCGGTGGTCGCAGCTCCATTCCTGCATGATAGATGGCGGGGCAGCTGCAAGGCTGTCCCGCTATTTGTTTTTGCGCCAGATCCGATGCAAATTTGTTTATTCTTGAACAATTAGCGGTTCGCTCAGCTCTGCACGGTGATAGAGCACGCGTAACAGTGTTCCGGGGGAGTCGATGCCAGGGCTTGGATATGTAAGGCGGCGCGTCTTGCCGGTTGCGGCTTTGGCACTGCTCGCGTCGTGCAGCGGCAAGCCCACGGGCCAGGTGGTCGCGAAAGTCGGGGGCCAGGAGATCACCACGGCCGATCTTCGGCTGGAAATGGCCCAGATTGCGGGCGGCTCCGATTCTCCGGCCGCGCAGCAGCAGGCGCTCCAGACCCTGATCGCGCGCAAGCTGCTGGTGCGAGAAGCCGCCAACCGCAAGCTCGATACCAGCCCGGAAGGCGAAACGCTTTCGAACCGCGCGCGCGATCTCGCGCTGATAGACCTGCTTCGGGCGAAACTCGTGTCGCAGCAGCCCGGCGATTCTTCGGACACGGCGGTGAACAAATACATCGTCGCGCACCCGACCCAGTTTGCCGATCGCAAGCTGATCACCGCGGATCAGCTCGCCATCGCCAGCAGCGATGCGGCGCTCGGCCCCAAACTGCAGGCGATCGGCGATCTCGGCGCGATCGAGGCCTACCTCACCCAGAACAATATCCAGTTCGCGCGATCGGCCGCGGTCGTCGATACCGCGCAGCTTTCTCCGGAGGCGTCCGCGAAGATCGGCGCTATGCAGACGAACGCGATCTATGCGCTGCCGCCGGCGGGCGGGGCGGTGCGCGTGATGCGGATCATGTCGACTCAAGATGCGCCGCTGAGCGGCAGCGACGCGCGCAACGTCGCGTTGCAGCTCATGGAGGCGGCCCGTACCCAGGCGGCGATCGGCGCCATCCAGCAGATCGTCGCAAAGGGTAAGGCCAAAGTCTGGACCGATCCCGCCTTCGCCAGCAGCTGACCACAAAAAATCCCATGGCGAGCGAGCCGCATTCCCTTCCCGTTCCGCGCAGTCCCCGGGACCTGCGCCTGCCGTCGTGGACCCCGGTGGCCGCGGGCCTGTTGCTGCTCGCCATCCCGACGCTGATCAACATGGCGCGGCAGAGCTGGACGAGCGAGGCAGGAACGCACCAGCCGATCGTGCTCGCGACGGGGCTGTGGCTGCTCTATCACAATGGCCTCGACCTGCGTCGGGCGCACCGCGGTGCCGGAGACTGGCGCGCAAGCGTCCTGCTGGTGATCGGATGGGTGGTCTACGCTTTCGGGCGTGCTTACGGGTTCCTGTTCCTCGAAGGCGCTGCGCTGTTCGGCCTGTTCGTCGTGATCCTCTACCTGTTTCTCGGTTGGGCCGAAGTGCGCAAGCAGGCCTTCCCGTTGTTCTATCTCGCTTTCGCCGTTCCCGTGCCGGGCTATGCGATCGGTTGGGTTACCCGCCCGCTCCAGGCTCTGGTCAGCTGGGCGTCAACGGGGATCGCCGGCGCTGCGGGATATCCGGTGGCGCGGCAGGGGGTGTCGATCTTCGTCGCGCAATACCAGTTGCTGGTGGAAGACGCCTGTTCGGGCCTGAACTCGCTGATCGGGCTGATCGCGATCTCGCTGTTCTATATCTACGTCGTCCATCGCAGCTCGTGGCGGCACGCGCTGCTGCTCACCGCGTTCGTGATCCCGATTGCGATCTTCGTGAATATCCTGCGGGTCACGGTGATCATCCTGATCGTCTATTACTTCGGCGACGAGGTCGCGCAGGGGATCATGCACGCGACCACCGGCATGGTGCTGTTCGGGCTGGCGCTCGCAGCGGTGTTCTTCCTCGACTGGCTGCTCTCGCTCCGCTGGCGGAAACCCCGGCATGGCTGATCGCGGCCCGGATCGTCGCGCCGGTCGCCGGGAAGTCCTGATCGGGCTGGGCTGCGCCGCGGCGCTCGGAACCGCGGAAGTGCTGCGCCCGCGTCACCTGATGTCGGTGATGCCGCCGGGCAGGAAACTCGCCGACCTGGTGCCGCGCAAATTCGCCGGGTTTGCCGAGGGCGGCGCGGGGGACATCGTCGTGCCGCGAGTCGAAGGTTCGCTGGTCGCGACGCTTTACAGCGATCTGCTGACCCGGCTGTACCTTCCCGATGGGCGAAGCGACCCCTCGATCATGCTGCTGGTCGCCTATGGCCCCGCGCAGACCGATCTGCTGCAGCTTCACCGTCCGGAAATCTGCTATCCCGCGCTCGGCTACCAGATCGTCGATCGCTCGCTGAGCGTGCTCGATTGCGGCGCGGCCGGGCAGATCCCCGCGGTCAATCTGACCGCGGCGGAAGGCGGCCGGGTCGAGGATATCATCTACTGGACACGGGTCGGCAACGAACTCCCGCGCAGCTTTGGCGAACAGAGCTGGGCGCGGCTGCGCGAATCGATCGCCGGGCAGGTTCCCGACGGAACGCTGCTGCGCGCCTCTGCGGTCCGTTCGGGCACGGAGCCGAATTTCGACGTGATCCGAAGCTTTCTGCAATCGCTGGTCGTCTCGCTGCCGCGAGCGTCCGGGCCCGTGATCGTCGGGCGATAATGCGCTTCCAAGGGGCACTCATGAAAAAGCCGCTGTTCGTCTGCGTTGCCGGCCTCGCCGCGTTCCTTGTCGGGCCATCGCTCGCCGGATCTGCGTTCGCTCAGGCGGGCGGCGATAAAGTGATCGCGCGCGTCGGCGACGAGAAGATCACGCTGGCGCAGCTCCAGGCCGAGTTGCCCCCGGGCACGACCAATCCCGCCATCCAGAAAGGCGCGCTTCAGCAGCTGATCGCGCGCAAGCTGCTCGTTCAGGAGGCCGAGCGCCAGCAGCTCGACAAGACCCCGGTCGGCGCGATGGTGATCAAGCGCGCGCAGGAAAGCGCGATCACGGGGGTGCTCGAACGCCAGCTTGCCGGTCCCGCGCCGGTGATCGACGAAGCGCAGGTCCGCGCCTTCGTGGCCGCCAACCCGCTGATGTTCGCCAATCGGCACCTGCTCACGCTCAACCAGTTCGTGACCGAGGACAACAATCCCGCGCTGTCGAAGAAGCTCGTGGCCGCGAACGACATGGCCGCGTTCCAGGCCATCCTGATCCAGAACAGCGTTGCCTATCGCCGGGCCTCTGCGGTGCTCGACACGCTCAAGCTCGATCCCAGGGTGGCAGTTCAGCTGGTCAAGATGAAAACCGGAGACGTGTTCATATCGCCGCGCGGCAATGGTCTCGAACTGTCGGGCATCGTCAGCACCAGTGTCGCGCCGGTGGTGGGCGCGCAGGCGGAAGAGGTGGCCCGCGCGATCCTGTCTCGCCGCGCGATCCAGGCGAAGCTGGGCGTCGAGGTCGGTAAGATCCTCAAGGCGGGGCAGGCCGACGTGAAGATCAACGACGACTACGCTCCCAAGAAGAAGTAACCCGGCGGCCCGATACCAACGCGCAGCTTGCCGCCTTTGGCGAGGATGCCTATGGGCGCACCTCCAATTTCAGGGCGGTATCATGAGCCAATTCCCCAAGTCGGCAGCGCTGATGGCGCGCGGCGCCGCGTTCTTCGGCAGTGAGCATGCGATCCTGTGCGGCGCGATGTCGTGGGTGTCGGAGCGCAACCTCGTCTCGGCGATCAGCAACGCTGGCGGGTTCGGCGTGATCGCCTGCGGTGCGATGACGCCCGCGCTGCTGGATGCGGAGATCACCGCGACCAGGGCGCTGACCGCAAAGCCGTTCGGGGTGAACCTGATCACGATGCACCCAGACCTGTTCGAGCTGATCGCGGTCTGTGCGAGCCATGGCGTCAGCCACGTGGTGCTCGCGGGCGGAATTCCGCCCAAGGGCAGCGTCGAGGCCATCAAGGCCGGCGACAACGGCGGCGCGGAGGCCAAGGTCATCTGCTTCGCGCCGACGCTCGCGCTCGCCAAAAAGCTGCTGCGCTCGGGCGCCGATGCGCTGGTGATCGAGGGGATGGAGGCGGGCGGGCACATCGGTCCGGTCTCGACATCGGTGCTGGCGCAGGAAATCCTGCCTTCGATCGCCGAGGACGCGCTGGTGTTCGTCGCGGGCGGGATCGGCCGCGGCGAGGCGATCGCGGGCTATCTCGAGATGGGTGCGGCCGGCGTGCAGCTCGGCACGCGCTTTGCCTGCGCGACCGAATCGATCGCGCACCCCGCGTTCAAGAAGGCCTTCTTCCGTGCCTCGGCGCGCGATGCGACCGCGAGCGTGCAGGTCGATCCGCGGCTGCCGGTGATCCCGGTGCGCGCGCTCAAGAACAAGGGCACCGAGGCGTTCAGCGCCAAGCAGATCGAGGTCGCGCGGCTGCTCGATGACGGCAGCGTCGAGATGCTCGAGGCACAGCTCCAGATCGAGCGCTACTGGGCCGGCGCGCTGCGCCGCGCGGCGATCGATGGCGACGTCGAGAACGGCTCGCTGATGGCCGGGCAATCGGTGGGCATGGTGACCAAGGAGGAGCCGGTGACCGAGATCATCGCGGCGCTGCTGGGCGAATGCGAAGCCGCGCTGGGGCGCCGCGCCGCGGCCTGAGCAACCAGCATGGTCGAAGCGCGCGTCACGCCGGAAGGCACGATGGACGGCGACATGCCTGAATCGCCGCCTCGCCGCTGGTCCCGACATGCGACTGGCTGGGCGTGACCGTTTGGTCTCGAAAGCCGAAGCGCAGGCCGCCGACTTTGCAGAGGCTTGCGGTGCAGTTTCGGCCCGATCCCGTTGCGCTCGAACTGTCCGCCGGCATCGTCCAGGACGCTACGGGCGAGGATCAATGCATCCAATACGACCTTGTCGCCGAAGGCCGCAGAGCTTCTCAGGAGCTCGCCAGGCCAAAGCAGAGATATCGTGCTATATAGCACGATATCTCTGCTTTGGCGAAGATGCGCGATGTCACCGCCGGGTCTCCGATAGACCTCCATGCAACTTTTCTGGGCGTCCGAGGCTCTCCGACGTGCCGCACCCTTAAAAGGCACTCGCGCAGATCTGCCCTGCCAACTCGGTCAACGACTAAGCCGCAAGAAACATATCGTGCTATATAGCACGATATGTTTCTTGCGGCGTCTCCTCGCGGGTGAAGACGAAGACGGTCCTCGGAGTGATCGCCACCGCCCGATGCGGCGGCTTTCGGCGCGTCATGCGCGATGCCGCATTTCGGTGTCTGGCCGCAACGCCCGACCCGGGTTATGATCGCCGCACGGGAGAAAGCGAATGCAGGTCAAGGGCATCGATCACGTCAATATCATCGCGCAGGATCTCGATCGGACGATCGCGTTCTACGGCGATCTTCTGGGCTTTCGCGCCGAGGAATCGCCGGGGACCGCGATGGGCTTTCGCGGTTGCTGGCTGGTCGATGGTTCGGGCCGGCCGAGCATCCACGTCATGGCCTATCACGATACGCGCCATGCCGAGCTCGAACGCGGCTCGGCCACGGGGCTGATCGATCATGTCGCGCTCGCCTGCGACGATTTCGACGGCATGCTGCGGCGCTGCGAGGAAATGGGCGTCGAGCACCGCGTGAACAATCGCAATTTCGGCGATATCCGGCAGATCTTCGTCACCGATCCCAGCAACGTGAAGCTCGAACTGAACTTCGCCGGCGACTGACCGTCAGACCAGCGCCTCCAGCGCATCGGCGAGTTGCTCGGGCATCGAGTAGAACGGACTGTGATCGCTATCCAGCGTCACCACGTCCGTGCCCGGCGAGAGCGCGACCATCGCGCGCTGGTGCCCGATGGCCATCACCCGGTCCTGCAGACACTCGATATACGTGCGCGGCACGCGGCCCCAGCGTTCGGGCGTGACGATCAGCGGCGTCGCCAGCGGCGCGAGCGGTTCGGCCAGCAGCCGCCGTGCCTCTGCGGCGTATTTTGCGGGCACGTTCTGGCCGAAGAACTGCACGCCGATCTCCGGATCCATCGCGATCCCCGCGCCATTTCCGACCAGGCTTCCACCTGCGGCAAGTTCCGGGTGCTGCGGCAGGAGCGCGTTCAACTGTTCGCGCCGCGATGCCTCGGGCACGAGCAGCGCGCAGATGTAGGCAAGCCGGTCCATCGCTGCCGGATCGGCCTCGGCGGCCGCGCTGAGCACGATCCCGCCGCGGCTGTGCCCTGTGAGCACGAGCGGCCCGGCGCCCGCCTCGCGAAGGCGGCGGCATTCGGCTAGCGTGAATGCGGCCCAGCTGTCCAGCGTCGCCGCTCGCAGCGCCGCCTCGTCGCCGCCCATTCCGGGGAGCGTCGGCGCGCTCACCAGATGGCCGCGTGCGGTGAGGATTTCGGCGACCGGATCGAAGCACCAGCCGCCATGGAACGCGCCGTGAATCAGGACGAAGGTTGCCATGGCCGTTACCCGATCCTCAGCGTGCCGAGCACGCCGCCGTCGACCGCAAGCTCCTGACCGGTCACGTGGCTGGCATCGTCCGACAGGAGGAACGCGGCGACCGCGCCGGCTTCCTCGGGCCTTCCGATCCGGCCTTGCGGCGTCCTCGCGGACATGGCGGCGACCGCTTCGGCGGGCGCGGCGTTCATCATCGGGGTGTCGATGAAACCCGGGTGGATGCAGTTGCAGCGCACGCCTTGCGCGGCGACTTCCATCGCCACGGTGCGCGCGAGCCCCAGTGTCGCGTGCTTGCTGACGCAGTAGCCCATGTTGCCCGCCATCCCCCGCACCGCGCCGAGCGTGCCGGTCAGCAGGACGGCGCCCTTGCCGCGCGCGGTCATCGCCGGGAGCACGTGGCGCAGCGCCCAGAACGGGCTCCACACGTTGATCCGCAGGGCCTGCTCGAACGCTTCGTCGGTGTAGTCGGTGGTCAGGCCGTACATCCCCTCGGCGGCGGCATTGAGGAACAGCCCGTCGATCGCGCCGTGGACCGACGCGGCCTCGTCGAGCGCGGCCAGCAGCGCGGCCTTGTCACCGATGTCGCAGCTGATCGCGTGCGCCGCCAGACCGATCGCGGCGACCGCCTCGTCAAGCGGGCCCTGCCGGCGCGCGATCAGCGTGACCCTGCCGCCGGCGCGCGCAATCTTCTCGCCGGTCGCGCGGCCGATGCCGGTCGAGCCGCCGGTGATGAGCACGTGTTGTCCGGTGAAATCCATCAGTGCTCGCTCCGGATGAAGGCTGCCCAGGCGGGGGCGTGTTCGTTGGCGTTGGTGTCGGGGTCCCACTGCGCCGTCATCAGCGCGCGCGCCGCGTCCTCGGCCATGCCGCGCTCACGGTGCAGCCGGTAGAAGAATGCCGAGACTCGCCAGTTCATGACGCAGTGGACGTGGACCGGCGTATCGGTGGCATCGAGCGCCTTGCGGAACGCGGCGAAGTGCGCGTCGTGCGGCGCATCGAACGGCACCGGGATATGCGTGTATTCGATCCCCGCGGCGCCAAGCAGCGCGGCCTCGTCCGGCAGCGCACCGGGCGATTCGGCGAGTGCGAGGTTGATCACGCGGACCACGCCGATCTGCGCGAGCCGCGCCGGGTCGTCCGCCGTCAGCCGCCCCGATGTGGTGGTGCGCGCGTCGATCCTCTGCCAGCCGACGATATCCTCGGGATCGCGCTCCATTCTCTCTCCCGTCGCGCCGCTCTGGCGGTCGTCCTGACGCCGGGTTATGCCGCAGCTGGCGGGCGAGGCAATGCCGGAGAAATGCGATGTGCGACGAACTGACCCCTGAAGAACAGGCTGCGGCGATCCCGCGCGCGCTGAGCCGCCGCAGATTCGCAGCGCTCGGCGCGGCGGCGGCGATCGCTGGGTATGCGGCGCCGTTCGAGAGCTTCGCCGCTTCATCGGGCACGGGCCTGGTCGAGCGCATGGTGCAGGTGACGACGCCGGACGGCACCGCCGATGCGTTTCTCGTCCACCCGGCCAGGGGTGCGCATCCGGGGATCGTGACCTGGCCCGATGTCGCGGGCCTGCGCGATGCGTTCAAGACGATGGCGCGGCGGCTTGCGGCGCAGGGATACACGGTGCTGGCGGTCAACCAGTACTATCGCAGCGCGCCCGCGCCGATCCTGACCACGTTCACCGAATGGCGTACGCCCGAGGGTCAGGCCAGGCTCAAGCCGATGATCGCCGCGATCGATCCGGCGGGGACGACGCGTGATGCGAAGGCCTTCGTCGCCTACCTCGATGCCCTGCCGCAAGTCGACAAGGCGCGCGGGATCGGCACCAACGGCTATTGCATGGGCGGGCCGTACACCGTCCGCACCGCTGCCGCGGTGCCCGGGCGTGTCCGTGCGGCCGCATCGCTGCACGGCGCGAACCTCGTCTCGGACGATCCGCAGAGCCCGGTGAAGCTGCTCGGCGCGACCAATGCCTCGTACCTGTTCGCGATCGGTCGCAACGACGATGCACGCGCGCCCGGCGACAAAGACGCCCTCAGGGTCGCCGCCGCCGCCGCGCATCGGCCCGCCGAAGTCGAGGTCTATCCCGCCGACCATGGCTGGACCGTGATCGATACGCCGATCTACGACAAGGACGCGGCCGAACACGCGTGGAGCCGGATGCTCGCCTTGTTCGGTCGGCTCTAGCCGCCCGGCGCGGGCAGCCTCGTGGCCGATCGTTCCGCTCGCGCGTTTAGGGCGTGAGCGGACACGGCACCATGCGCTCGGCCGCCCGCGATCGTGACACAGTCCGCGCAAGCTTCCCTTGGGAGAGACCGATGACCGCCCCGCGCCCTTACGAAACCCACATCGGCGATCACGCCCTGCATCCCGAAACCCAGATGCTGAATTACGGATATGACCCGCAACTGTCCGAAGGCGCGGTCAAGCCGCCGGTGTTCCTGACCTCGACATTCGTGTTCAAGTCCGCCGAGGAGGGGCGCGATTTCTTCGACTATACCTCGGGCCGCAAGGAGCCGCCCCAGGGCCAGGGATCGGGGCTCGTCTATTCGCGCTTCAACCAGCCCAACAGCGAGATCGTCGAGGATCGCCTCGCGGTCTACGAGCGCACCGAACGCGCCGTGCTGTTTTCCTCGGGCATGTCGGCGATCGCGACGACGCTGCTCGCATTCGTGCGTCCCGGCGATGTGATCCTCCATTCGCAGCCGCTTTACGGCGGGACCGAGACGCTGCTGGCGAAGACCTTCGCCAACATGGGCATCGCCAGCATCGGGTTTCCCGATGCGCTGGACGAAGCCTCGGTCATGGCCGCCGCGCGGGAAGCGCTCGCCAGGGGCCGGGTCTCCGCGATCCTGGTGGAGACTCCCGCCAATCCCACCAACGGCCTGGTTGATCTGGCGCTGATGGCGCGCGCTGCCGAATGGATCGGCACCGAGCAGGGGCACAGGCCGCTGGTCATGTGCGACAACACATTGCTCGGTCCGGTCTTCCAGCGCCCGATCGAGCACGGCGCGGATATCTCGCTGTATTCGCTGACCAAATATGTCGGGGGGCATTCAGACTTGATCGCCGGCGCCGCGCTGGGCTCGGCGGCGCTGATGCGCACCGTGCGGCTGCTGCGCAGCGCGATTGGCACTCAGCTCGATCCGCACAGCTGCTGGATGCTGGGCCGCTCGCTCGAGACCTTGAGCATTCGCATGGAGAAGGCCGCGGACAACGCGCGGCTGGTGGCCACGTATCTGGCCGATCACCCGAAGGTTTCGGCGATCAACTTCCTGCCGTTCGCCGCGCCCGACGGCCCTCTCGGCCGCGTCTACGCGAAGCAGTGCAGTGGCCCCGGATCGACCTTCGCGTTCGACATCGTCGGCGGCGAGCCGGCGGCGTTCCGCTTCCTCAATGCGCTGCGGATCATGAAGCTGGCGGTGAGTCTCGGCGGCACGGAGTCTCTCGCCAGTCACCCGGCGGCGATGACTCATTCGGGCGTGCCGGTGGACGTGCGCCAGCGTATCGGCGTGCTCGATTCCACGATCCGGCTGTCGATCGGGATCGAACACCCATCCGACCTGATCGAGGATCTGCGACAGGCGCTCGACCAGGCCTGACGGCGGTAGCGGCAACACCGCGCGCCGAAGCCGTTGGCATTTCGGCCGCGCGCGTTGCATGATCGCCGATGAATGGCCGAAGGTCGCGCCCGGAGACCTTCATGAACGACCTCAGCCCATTACCGCTCGGCAGCGTCATCGGCGCGTTCCTGCTGGCGTTCCCCGCCCTGTTCTCGATCGTCAATCCGATCGGCGCGGCGCTGATCTTCAACGAGGTCACCGCCGACCGGACACGCGCCGAGCGGCACCGGCTGGCAGCGCGGATCGGGATGTATTCCGCGATCGTGCTGATCGTGTCGCTGTGGCTCGGCGGCTACGTGCTCAACTTCTTCGGCGTGAGTCTGGGGGCGCTGCGAATCGCGGGCGGCCTGGTCGTCGCGATCCGCGCGTGGAGCCTGCTCATGCAGCCCGCCGCGCACGAGCAGCGCAAGGCGAGCGCCGCCGCGACCACATCGCAGCAGGAGGATGAAGACATCGCGTTCTTCCCGCTGACGATGCCATTCACCACTGGTCCGGGCACGATCGCGGTGGCCATCGCGCTTTCGTCGCAGCGCCCTTCGAGCGGGATCGGCACGTTGCCGTTCTTCGGCGGCATGACCATCGCGGCGCTGTCGATCGCAGTTCTGGTCTGGCTTTGCTACCGGTGGTCGGACCTGGTGATGGCGCTTCTGGGTGCCAGCGGCGCGCGAGTGGTGTCGCGGATGATCGCGTTCCTGCTGCTGTGCGTCGGCGTCCAGATCATCGTCACCGGCATAACCGGCGTCGCCGACGCGATCATCGACCATGTCGGCAGATAAACGTCCGGCGAAGGTTTGAAGAAGCGCCGAGGGCTCACCCCCATCCAAGGCTGGCGCCGCAGCGCAACATGGGCCAAGGCGCGCGCGATGAAGACCACCGTACACAAGCCCTGGACCATGAGCAGCCCCGAGTTCGTCGGGCTGATGGCGCTGACGCAGGCGCTCCAGGCGGTCGCGATCGACGCGATGCTGCCTGCGCTGGGCGCGATCAGTGCCGATCTCGGCGTCGCAAGTTCGAACCAGCGCCAGCTGATCGTCGGCGTGTTTCTGCTGTTTTCGGGGATCGGGTCGCTGATTCCGGGCGCGCTCGCCGATCGGTTCGGCCGCAAGCCGGTGCTGCTCGGATGCGTCGCGGGCTACACGGCGATGATGCTGTTCTCCGCGCTCGCGCCCAACTTCACGACTCTGCTCGTCGCGCGTGCGCTCGCCGGCCTGTGCAGCTCGGGGATGGCGGTTCTGCCGCTGGCGATCATCCGTGACCGCTTCGAGGGCGACAAGATGGCGCGCACGCAGTCGCTGATCTCGGTGGTGTTCATGGTCGTGCCGATGATCGCGCCGACTCTGGGGCAGTTCGTGCTGCTGTTCGCGGGCTGGCGCTGGATCTTCGGGATCATGGCGACGATGGCGGTGCTGGTGTTCATCTGGGCCTCGATCCGCCTGACCGAGACGCTGCATCCCGACTTTCGCCAGCCGGTCCAGCCGACGGTGATCCTGCGCAACCTGCGGCTCACGCTCTCGACCCGCGCGGCGATCGGCTACGTGCTCGGCGCCGCGCTGGTCCAGGGCGCCTTGTTCGGGTTCATCAATACCGTCGAGCAGCTGGTCGGCGAGCATTTCGGGGCTGGACGGAACTTCCCGCTGGTGTTCGGAGGCATGGCGCTGTGCATGGCGGCGGCGAACTTCACCAACTCGCGGATCGTCGAGCGGTTCGGCACGCGCCGCGTCTCGCAGGCCGCGCTCGTGGCCTACATCGTCTTCGCCGGCGTCCAGCTGTTCCTGGCGCTGCGCCCCGACGAGACGATCTGGCAGTTCGTGCCGATCATGGTGCTCAACATGTGCATGATGGGCTTCATCGGCGCGAACTTCTCCTCGATCGCGTTGCAGCCGTTCGCGCGGATCGCGGGATCGGCCGCCTCGGTGCAGGTGTTCGTGCGGATGATCATCGGCGCCTCGATGGGCATCGTGATCGGACAGAGCTACGACGGCACCGCGCTGCCGCTGGCGGTCAGCCTGATGCTGGCAAGCGTCTGCTCCCTGGGTCTGGTGCTGTTCAGCGAGCGCGGACGGTTGTTCCGCCGGCTGCACTATCCGGGCAAGGCGTGGCCGCCCGCGGAGAATTGAGCGGACTGACCCTCGCTTCGTCGTTGCGAGGAGGCGACGAAAGGAGCGGTCAGTTGCCTCGCGCGAGTGCCGCGAGTTCGCGGCGCAGCATGGGCGGCTGCGTGATGCTCCGGCTCAGCGGCGAGAGCGCGGCGGCGGCCAGGCTGCGCGCCACGAACCCCAGCTTGACGCGCCGGCGCGTGACGATTCGCGAGTCCCACGCGCCCGCGCCGCGCCGCTCCGCCTCGCGCGCGATCGCGCCGTAGATCCCGGCGGCGGCGAGCACCGCCCAGCGGCTGCGGAACGGCAGAGCGCGCGCGCCGTGGCGGGCCGAGGCTTCGTAGATCGCCTCCAGCGAACAGAGCCTGTCGATAAGCACGGTCCGCGCGGCGCGGTAATGCGGCTTGAGCAGCTCGCCCGGCGGCACGTCGGCGTCGGCGAGCCATTCCGCGGGGAGATAGCAGCGGCCCCCGGCGTCATCCTCGCGCACATCGCGCGCGATGTTGGCGAGCTGGAACGCGATGCCGAGGTCACACGCACGGTCGAGCGTCTCGTCCTCGCCCGGCGGCACGCCCATCACCACCGCCATCATCACGCCGACCGAGCCCGCGACGTGGAAACAATAGCGCAGCAGATCCGCCTCGCTGCGCGGTGCCCAGCCGTCGGCATCGAGCGCGAAGCCGGCGATCACGTCGTCCGCCATCGCCTGGGTCAGCCCGGTCTCGCGGGCAACGAGGCCGAGCCCGTCGAACGCCGCATCGCCGCTGGGCTTGCCCGCCAGCGCCAGCGCGGTGCGCTCGCGGATGGACGCGAGGCGCGCCTGCGGATCCGTCGTTTCGGTGAGTGCGCCGCCGTGGTCCTGCCCGTCGGCCATGTCGTCGCAGGCGCGGCACCAGGCGTAGAGCAACCACACCCGCTCGCGCGTGGCGTGGTCGAACAGCCGGCTCGCGGCGCGGAAGCTCTTCGATCCGCGCAGGATCGAGTCGTGGGCCTGCGCGACGAGGTATGCACGGTCCAGCTCCCCTCCCGCTTGCGGGACGGGTCGGGGAAGGGCCTTTTCCGTAGTCGCCTCCAGCAGGCCTTCCCCTGACCCCACCCGCAAGCGGGAGGGGGACACGGCCGGCTCTTCGCCGGCAGGCATCACAGCTCCGCCGCTTTCATCCCGAAGATCGGCGTGGCGGGTTCGTGCGCCGCCATCCGGTCGAGCAGGAGCGAGAGGTCGGGCTCATGGAGGATCAGGCCGTGATGCGCGGGCCTGAGAAAGCCGACGTCCGCCATGTGACGGTTGAACGCGAGCAGCAGGTCATAGAACCCGAACGCGTTGAGCAGGCCGACCGGCTTGGCGTGATAGCCCAGCTGCGCCCAGCTGACCGCCTCCCACAGCTCGTCCATCGTGCCGGTCCCGCCGGGCAGCGTCAGGAACCCGTCGGACAACTCGGTGAAGGCCAGCTTGCGCTCGTGCATGCCGGGGACGATGATCAGCTCGGTGCAGTCGGGGTTGGCGACTTCGGCCATCACCAGCGCTTCGGGGATCACTCCGATGACCTCACCGCCCGCATCGAGCGCGCCGTACGCGACTGCGCCCATCAGCCCGAGCCGGCCGCCGCCATAGACCACGCCGATGCCGCGCTTCGCCAGCGTCTCGCCGACTTCGCGGGCCAGCGTAACGTAGCGCGGGTCGGCCGGGGTGGCCGAGCCGCAATAGACCGCGATGCGTTTCACCGTTCCTCCCCCTTGGGGGAGGGGGACCATGCGCAGCATGGTGGAGAGGCACAGGCGGGGTCACGTGAACTCGCGAAG